>USHP01000042.1 GCA_900554625.1 uncultured Eubacteriales bacterium
GTACAATGGTGCAGCTTCTGTCCCGGCCAATGGTGGCGCCGGAAGCAGGAATCGGATATGTGGTAAATCCATTCAGCCGCAGATTGGCCACCGGAGCCTGTGCCTTCCGGCGCTCTTCTTCCTTGGCACGGCGGCGTTCCTCTTCTTCTCTGGCCCGCTGACGCTCCGCTTCCTCCTGCTGCCGGTGCTGGGCTTCTGCCTGCTGGCGAGCCAGCTCCTGTTTCTTGTTTCCTTGGATGACCAGCAGCAAAACCACTCCGCCGCCCATTGCCATCAGCACTGCCACGGCAATGGCAATCACCGTCCAGTTTAGATTGGCCAGCAGTCCGTCAAAAATCCCATTGCCGTATTCCGTAAAGGGGATTCCCAATTCCCGCAAGCCTTCCATGGCATAGTCCGTATAGATGGCATAGTAGCGGCTGTCATCTTCGTAAACCATTCCGTAGGTGTTGATGCCCACAACCGCACCGTTTTCCGCCAGCAGCGGGCCGCCGGAATTGCCCTGGGCAATCTGTGCCGTGTGGGTCAGCACCCAGGTGTTGTCTGCGGGGGCGTATTGCATATGCTGGGAAATCATACCATTGGTGGTGGTAATCTCATACAGATTGGGATTTACCGCGGCAACCGTACTGGGATAGCCCAGCGCATAAACCTGGGTACCATCTTTTACTTTTCCGCTTTCCATCAGCGGCAAGGCCTTATACCCTTTGATGGGGCCCTGGGTTTTGATGATGGCATAGTCCGGGTAACCGGTGGTGGTCCGCAGCACGTTGCATTCCACCGCATGGGCCGGGTCCGGCTCGCCGTTTGCCTGGTTGATGGACCAATTGTCCTGCAGAATCCAGACACGGATTTTCACATCCGCACTCTGGCTGGCTCCCAATACTGTGGCCACATGCCAGTTGGTCACAAAGGTATCAGATTCTTTGCCCGCCTTGCCGACCGCAAAACCGGTTCCAAATCCGCCTACCCACTCCGTACCCCGGGAAGCCATCGCATAGATCAGTGCAACGCCCTGCTTGGCCTCCTCCAGCATGGATGTGACATCCCGTTTTGCCCCTGCCTGCATGGGCACAATGCTCACCAGCAGAAGCAATACAAGAAGTACCGTCATGACTTTCCTCTTGGTTCTCATATGTATCTCTCCTTTTCTATTTTGCTGGGAAATCCTTTGCCGTAAGCCCAGCATAGTTTACCAAATGATGTTCTGCAAAGTTCCTGCTCAGGAGTAGGCAGAAAGATACTGCGGCTTCTCCAGAATCTGACCATTGGCAGGTACTTCTCGTTCAGAAACTTTCTCATAATCTGCATTATATTCTATAATTGTGATGGTATCGGCGTATGCACTGTAATACTGATATGTGTAACCTTCAAAAAAGCCCGCATCATCATAGTGATACTCGCTGAGAGAAGTTATGATGTTGTCTTGCTCATAATACAGGCTGCACAACCGATTTCCATTCCAGCTATAGTAATCCACGCTATTCAAGTACTCACTTACAAAAAATCTTTGAATGGTCTTTCCGCCGATCATGGACACCTCTTCCGTAATGGAGCTGTCAGTGCGTTCACCGATTTTTACATTTCCCGGCCCATAGACCATCTCAAATTCCGTCTGATAGTCCCCATCGTCAGAAAAAGAGTGGGTAACCTTCCGGGTTAACTGTCCATCTGTATAAAAATATTCTTCTTTGTAAGACAGCGTTCCGTCTTCCTCATATCTGCAATATTCTGTCTCTTTTCCCTCACTGTCATAGCTGCTTTCCGAGAGAGAATCAAATGTTCCATCTGCTGTTTTCTCAATTGACTCCAGGAACTTTCCTTCCGCATCCCACTTGGAAACGTGGGACTCTCCGTTGGCATAAACGAAGGAACGAGTCTCCGTACCTGCGGCATCAAATTCCGTAGTCCACCGATACTGGGCCGTTCCGTCGCCGCTGTAACAGAAGCTGGGGCAGATCCCACCGAAGACTGTCCCGCTCCATACGGTCAATGGCCGTGGCAGGAACCACGCCGGTCAGGCTCCAGTACATCGTTGCCGTCAGGGCGTACACATCCGACCAGGGGCCGGAACCGCCTCGCTGGGTGTACTGCTCCAAAGGACTGAAGCCCCCTTTTGCTACCACCATGGAGGATGCACCGGAGTGCAATCTGACATCTTTTGCCGCTCCCAGATCCAGGATTTTCACCATGCCGTCCGGCTGAATCATCAGATTATCCGGGCTCAAATCCCGATGAATCAGTCCCGCCTGGTGCACCTGTTCCATTGCCTCCATAACCGGGAAGAAAATACCTTTCGCCTTCTCCCAGGGAATCGGGCCGCTGTGTCCGATTTGCTGTTTCAGGGTCTGGCCTTCGATCAGATCCATCACGATGTAGGCGGTATCATTTTCCTGAAACACATCCTGCACCCTGACCACGTTGGCAATCTGGCCAAACTTACTCATCTTTCTGGCTTCCTTCAGGAAAATTTCCTGTCCGCCCTTTCCCTGATTGGCGATCTGACCGGGGACGCACCATTGCAGCACATTGCTTTTCCTGCAATCCCGGATCACCTGTCCCGAAGGGTAGTATTCCTTTATGGCCACCTTTCTCTCCAAAGCCAGGTCAAAACCTATGTAGGTAATGCCAAAGCCGCCCTGGCCCAAAACCTTGCCAACCAGATACTTACCATTCAGGATTGTCCCCGGGCGCAGAACATACGGTTCCCTATTCTCCTTTTCCGGGTCATAGCCGCATTGGGGACAGGGATATCCCTGGGTTTCCGCCATGCAGCCAAAGCATCGCGCAATCTTCATGCTGTTTCTCTCTTTCCGTCCTTGGCCGTGTTTTCCGAAACGGTTTTTACCGGCATTTTCCCCTGTGCCGTTATTTATGCAAAGAGTTCCTTCCAGGGCTTTCCGTTGACCTGGTAGCCAACCGGCATGAAGCCCATGTAATCTGTGACCGCCCCGGTATCAAAATGGCTGAGGTCAATCTCCTTCAGTTTCAGACAATCCTTGAACATGGTCCGCATGGTCTCCACCTTCGCCGTGTCGAAGCTGCTCAGATCCAGATTTTCCAACGTACGGCATCCGCTGAACATACTGCTCATATCCGTGACGTTCCTCGTATCCATCTGGCCCAGTTTCAGATTCTCCAGAGCTCTGCAATTTTCAAACAAGCCCGACATATTTTCTGCTTTGGCGGTATCAAAACCGGTCAAATCCAGTTCTGTAAGGGATTCACAGCCATAGAACATCCGGTTCAGATTCACAGCCCCAGCAGTATCCAGTGCGCCAATATCTATCTCCTGCAAAGACCGGCAGTTATAGAACATGGACGCAAAGCTCTCTGTCTGCTCCGTGTGGAAGTTTCCATTGAAAGAAACTTTTCTCAAATTGACGAAGTCGTAAAACAATCCCTCACAGGCACGAACACCGTTGACACCGCCGTCTGCGGCAATAAACAGGTCATACTGCTTTCCATCCCCGGAAAACCAGATCAGCACCGACCGGTCGGCATTTTCCGATACATCCCAGCTTGTGGCAGGGGCAGCATCCAGAGAATCCAGGAAGGTGACCGAAACCACCTGGTATTTTTGAATATTGGAGCCATAGATCTGCCGCTTTTCCGAAAGCGGACTGATAGGGATCTGCTGCAGCACATTATCTTTCCATTGGTCATCCTGCTGCACAGGCTCGGTAACAGCTTCCGTCACCTGCGTTTCTTCGGTTTCGGCGGCAGCGGTTGTCTGCTGCACAGTCTGCGCGGCAGGGGCCTGCAGCGCTGGCTTCTGGGCTGTGCTTCCAAACATCCACGCCAGCACGCCGCAGAGCGCAATCACCGCGGCAGCACCGGCAAAAAGCATTCCTTTTTTTCTGGGCTGCCGGATTTTCTTTCCCATCAGTTCCTGGGAAAATTGCTCCATGGTCTGGGTTCGGTCCTCCGGGTTCAGCGCCATGGCATGCTGCATGGCGTTCAGCACCGGGGCAGGCAGCGCCTCCAGCTGGGGAAGGCTCCAGTCTATGGCATCCTTTTCCACCCGATCGATGGCAGGCAGGGGCAGTTTCCCCGTCAAGGTATAGTACATGGTGGCTGCCATGGCATAAACGTCTGTCCAGGGTCCGGAACCGCCCCGCTGGGTGTACTGTTCAATGGGGCTGAAGCCACCCTTGGCAACCAGCATAGACGACGCGCCGCTGTTCAGTTCCAGATCCTTTGCCGCTCCCAAATCCAGAATCTTCGTACTTCCGTCGGGCAGGATCATCAGGTTATCCGGGCTCAGATCCCGGTGCACCAATCCCGCCCGGTGCACCTGCTCCATAGACGCAATCACCGGAAGGAAGATGGTTTTTGCGTCTTCCCAATCCATGGGTCCGGACTGTGCCAGTTTGGCCTTCAGGGTCTGGCCCTCAATAAAGTCCATAATGATGTAAGCGGTATCGTTTTCCTGAAACAGATCCAGCACATGCACTACCTGGGCAACCTGACTGACCTTGCTCATTTTTCTGGCTTCCTTCAGGAACATCTCACGTCCGCTGTTTTTGGCGGCGCCGGCCTGTTCGCTGGCATACCATTGAATCTCCCCTGTCTGGGTTTTTCGCCCGGCGCAGCCTGTAGGAAAATATTCTTTGATGGCCACCTTCCGCTCCAAGGCCAGATCCCAGCCGATATAGGTAATGCCGAAGCCGCCTTGTCCCAGCACACGTCCTATCAGGTACTGTCCTTTCAGGATTGTCCCCGGGTGCAGGACAAACTCCTGATGCTCTGCTTGTTCCGGATCGTACCCGCACCTTCCGCAGGGATAGGATTCACATGGCTCCATACAGCCGTAGCACCGATTAAATTTCATGCTATCCGCTCTCTTTCCGCTTTCTATCATGTTACTTTGCAGTCTTCGGGGAAAACGCCCTTATCTGCATCTGTTATTCAAAGAATTCTTCCCATGGCCTGCCATTGATCCGGCCCCCCACATCCATAAAGTCCCGGTAACTGCGCAGCGCCGTCACGTCCAGTCCTCTGATCTCCAGGTCAGGCAATCCAGGGCATTGCATGAACATTCTGTCCATGTATTGGGGCTGGCAGCCTTGAAAACTGGGAAGTTGGATTTCTTTCAGAGATTCACATGCCAAAAACATTTCAGCCATATCCGTGCAGCTGCTGAAATCAAATTGTTCCAGATCCAGTTTCTCCAGAGAACTGCATCCTGCGAACATCCCACGCATGCTGGTCACTTTTGAGGTATCAAAGGAGCTGAGATCCAGCTCTTTCAGCGCCTTGCATCCAGTGAACATAGAATTCATGTCAGTTACCTTCCTGGTATCCCAGCCGGACAGATCCAGCTCCTCCAAGTTCCTGCAGATACCAAACATAGCGTTCATTCTCTGCGCATTGGAAACGTCCAGATTTTCCACATCCACAGTTTTCAGGGAAAAACAGTTCATAAACATGCCGCGCAGATCTTCGGCCTGTTCCGTATGGTAATTCCCTCCAAAGCGGACTGTCTCCAAATTGGTATAATATTGGAACAATGCACAGGCGGAACGTACACCATTCACTCCGCCCTCAGCAGCAATAAACATATCGCAGCTATCTCCATAGCCCATAACAACCCAGGCCAGTACGGAGCCGTCCTGCGCCTCTGATACATCCCAGTGCATCTGCGGCGCAGTATCCAGATTGTCCAGGAACATCACAGATCTGATTTGTTTCCTCATCACCCCTGCACCATAGGCCACCGGTTCCAATTCCCCAGCGCCCGGAAACAATTTCAGCACATTTTTCTCCCAGCCAGTACTGTCCGGCTCCGTAGCCGTATCCTGCAATACCGTTGGCTCTGCTTCCTCGGTCAGGGGTATGCTCTCTGTCTCAGCCAGGGTTGGCGCCGGCGTCTCTGTCTTCTGCCAGCGAATTCACCGCAATCCCACCAGGCAGGCACAGACCATTGCCACAGTCACGCCCGCAGCCAGGACCCGCCTGCTGCCCGAATTTGCTTTCCCATGCTTCCCGGAAAGTTCCAGAGCAAATTCTTCCATGGTCCGGGTCCGCTCTCCCGGCCGGACCATCAGGGCGTGCTTCAGCGCCTTTACCACCCGGGAGGGCAGTTTTCTGCATTGGGGCAGTGAAAAATCCAGGGTATCCTTGGTCATCCGGTCAATGGACGAAGGCGGCACTTTCCCTGTCAGAGCGGCGTACATGGTTGCCGCCATTGCGTACACGTCACTCCAGGTACCGCTTTCTCCCCGCTGGGTATACTGCTCCAGGGGACTGAACCCGCCCTTGGCTACCTGCATGGAGGATGCGCCGGTATTGATGTTCAAATCCTTTGCCGCGCCCAGATCCAGGATCTTCGCGCTTCCATCGGACTGCAGCATCAGGTTGTCCGGGCTCAGGTCCCGGTGAATGAGTCCCGCCTGATGGACCTGTCCCATGGTATGGATCACCGGGAAAAACAGTTTCTGGGCATCCTTCCACTCCAGCGGACCCTCTCGCTTGACCCGGGCCTTTAACGTCTCCCCTTCGATGAAGTCCATAACGATGTAGGCGGTATTGTTTTCCTGGAACAAATCCAGAACGTGCACTACATTTTCTATTTCATTGACCCGGCTCATCTTCCTGGCTTCTTTCAGGAACATTTCCATGCCGCTGCTGCGGGCAAGCTCTGCTTGTTCCGTTGCAAACCAGTGCACATTCTGGGTGCCGGTTTTCCGTCCGGCGTAGCTGCTGGGGAAATACTCCTTCACAGCCACCTTCCGCTGCAAAGCAAGATCCCAGCCAATATAGGTGATGCCAAAGCCGCCCTGACCCAATACCCGGACCACCAGGTACTGCCCCTTCAGAATTGTCCCCGGTTGGAGAATAAACTCTGGAAGCTGCACCTTTTCCGGGTCATAAGCGCACGTTTCGCAGGGATAGCTGCGGATAATCTCCATACAACCATAGCAACGGCAGGTCTGCATTCTTTTCCTCTCCTCTTGCATGCATTTTGGCTAACCTTCCCGTTTGTCACAGCCGGATTATGCAAACAGCTCTCTCCAGGACTTGCCGTTGACGGTACAGGTATGTTCTGCAAAATTCTGGAACTGCTCAGCACGGGAAGTATCAAAATTGCTCAGATCCAGGCTTGTCAGCTCGTTGCATTCCCGGAACATATCATTCATATTTGCCACGTGGGATGTGTCAAAGCTGCGCAAATCCACACTTTTCAGCATATGACACCGGCAGAACATGCCCTGCATATCCTCCGCGGCGCTGGTATCGAATCCGCCCAGATCCACCTGTTCCAGGGACTTGCACTCCCAGAACATGTAGTTCATCCGCTTTGCGCTGGAGGTATCCCAGGCACTGAGATCCAATGTTCTAAGGCTTTCGCAGCCATTGAATACCGAACTCATATCCACCACGGAGGAGGTATCCAGCGTATTGGCATCCACATAAATCAGAGAGCTGCAGTTGTGCAGCAAGCCACTGATGTTTTCAGCTTGCTCAACATGAAAGTTTCCGTTAAAGTGCACCTGCTTCATATTGACGTAGTTGTTAAACAGCATGTAGCCCGCTTCCACACCGTTGACACCGCCTTCTCCCGCGATGAACAGGTGATGCATTCCGTCTTCGCCGAAGGAGGTCCATGCCAAAACGGAGCGATCTCCCGCCGCAGAGAAATCCCAGCTGGCCTGGGGCGCAGTTGCCAGGCTGTCCAGGAAGGTGACAGAAACGATTTCCTTTCTCTTGATATCCGTTCCGATGAACAGGGTATCCTCTCCGCTGAGCCGGTAGCCCATGTAAATGCGCTTCATCACATTTTGCTCCCATCGGTTGTCCTGGGGCTGTTCCTGGGAAGCCTGTGCCGTTTCAAACAGTGCCGTCCAGGGTTTTCCGTCCACGGTTGCGTCTTTATCCATGAATCCTGCAAAGTATGCATTTTGCAGTTGGGTATAGTCCAGATCCGGCGCCGTCAGTGCAGCACAACCCGCAAACATGCTTCCCACATCCAGGACCCGTCCGGTATCAAATCCGCCCAGCTGCACCTGCTGCAGAGATTGGCACCCTGCAAACAGATAGCTCATATCCTCCACTTGGGCCGTGTCAAAGCTTCCCACTTCCACCGTTTTCAGCGCCCTGCAATCCCGGAACATGGCGGACATGGTTCTGACGCAGCTGGTATCGAAACTGCTCAAATCCAGATTTTCCAGTTTTTCACAGCCAAAGAACATCCGCTCCGTGGAATCCAGGCCCTGGGTCTGGAACATACTCAGATCCAGTGTTTTCAGGGAGCTGCAATTCTGGAACATGCCCACCATATCGATTACGGCGGAGGTATCGAATCCCTCCAGATTCAGTTCCTCCAAGCCTGTGCAGCCGGAGAACATACCCCGCATATTGGTGACATTGCTCGTATCCAGGGTACTCAGGTCCAGAGAAGTCAGCGCAGGACAGTCCGCAAACATATTGCGCATATCCGTGGCCTGCTCGGTATGATAGTTGCCGTCAAAGGAGACGGACTCCAGATTCTTGTAATACCGGAACAGCCCTCTGGCAGAGTTTACGCCGTTGATTCCTCCCTCTGCCCCGATGCAAAGCTGGTATCCCCGGGGGCCGCCCGGAGTTGTCCAGGCCATCACCGAACCGTCGCCTGCCTGGGAAACATCCCAGGCGGTATCCGGCATATCTGCCAGGGTATCCAGGAACCGCACGGAAACAATCTGTCCCCGATTGAATCTTGCCACACCATACAGCGTTGTCCCGGAGGAGTAGCCTGGGTCTGCCTTCAAAATATTGTCAGCCCAGGGAGTCTGCAGCTGTTGGGCCGTCTCCGGCTGGGCCTTTCCCTGCTGTCTGACGGGTTTGAACAGGATCTGCCAGGTTTTCCCGTTTACCGACTGTCCTCCGTTCATAAAGCCGGAATAATCGGTTACGCTTCTGGTATCAAATCCGCTGAAATCCACGGTTTTCAGAAGCTCACAATCTTCAAACATCCGCACCATCCGGGTAACGGCGCTGGTATCGAAACTGCTGACATCCAGCTCTTCCAACGCTTCACAGCCGCTGAACATCTTGCTCATATCTTCCACACGGCTGGTATCAAAGCTGGACAGGTTCAATTCTTTCAGAGATTTGCAGCCGGCGAACATCCAGCTCATGTCCGTCACATTGGACGTATCAAAACTGCGCAGATCCAGCTTCTGCAGCGATTCACATCCGGAAAACATTCCATTCAGGCTGGTCAGCCGGGAGGTATCGAAACCGGTTAGATCCAGTTCCTTCAGGCTGACACAGGTGCCAAACTCCATGGGGCGTGTCATGCTGGAGGTATCCAGGCTGCTCAGATCCAAACTCTGCAAAGCCAGGCAATAGTCGAACATCCCCGAAAAATCCCAAGCATACTGCGTATGAAGCGCGCCGTTGAATGCAATGCTCTCCAGATTGATATAATGGGCAAACAGGTTGCAGCAGTTGGCACCGTTGATGCCGCCTTCACCTGCGATAAACAGATTCTGTCTTTCGCCGCTTCCGGTGGTCCATGCCAGCACCGACCCATCCCCTGCTTGGGAAACATCCCAGCTATCTGCCGGCGCACCCGCCAGAGTATCTTGGAAGGTTACGCTGACAATCTGTTCTTTGCGGACATCCGAGTCATAAATCCGGTCATAGCCGCTTTCCAGCAGCACCGGGTCCATTTTCAGAACATTCTTCTCCCAGACTTCCCCTTCCTGGGGGGCAGGAATCGTTTCCTCTTCCACATTCCAGATCGGTGCTGGATTCTGCGAGTCCGAATTTGCCGAAATGGGTTCCTCTGCGGTCATTTTCACTGCTGCAAACAGCACAGCGCAGGCGATTGCCGCCGTCAGGCCCACGGCCACTGCGGTTTTCTTGCCACTGCCTGTCTGGACCCGCTTCTTTCCGGAAAGTTCCAGAGCAAATTCTTCCATGGTCCGGGTCCGCTCTCCCGGCCGGA
>USHP01000043.1 GCA_900554625.1 uncultured Eubacteriales bacterium
ACCTGGTGCTGGGCGGCTGGCAGCGGGGCAAGGTCTCCGTCAACGTCTACCAGTTCGAGGGTGTTGCCCTGTTCAACGAGTCTGTGGAGGAATACTACTATAACTCCCTGGCTCTGATCAACAAGGACATCCGCCATGACGTGTTCCATGGCGCTCACCCCATTTATACCAAGGTCCGCGACCGGGTTCCCACCTACTATGGCGAAGGCTGCGACATTGAAAACTGCCTGGCTGCCGACGGCTGCATGCTGGAAGGCCAGGTCAAGAACTCCGTGCTGTTCCGTCAGGTTACCGTGAACAAGGGTGCCGAGGTGGAAGACTGCGTCATCATGAACGATGCGGTGATCGGCGAGGGCAGTGAACTGAAGTACGTCATCCTGGATAAGAACGTAACCGTAACCCCTGGCGCCAAGCTCATCGGCACCAAGAAGAATCCCATCATTGTCAAACGGGGTGAAACTGTATGAAAATTGCCATCTGCGCTTCCGAAGGCGCCCCCTACGCCAAATCCGGCGGTCTGGGCGACGTGATGGAAGCTCTGCCCGCTGCGCTGGCCCGGATTGAAGGCAACGAAGTGGTGCTGCTGCTTCCGTACTACAATAAGATCAAAACCAATCCCGCTTACGAAACCGAAAAGGTGGCGGAGTTCCGGGTAACTCTGGGCTGGCGGAAACAGTACTGTGCCGTGATGAAGCTGCTGGGTCGCACCGACGGCGTGCAGGTCTACTTCCTGGACAACGAGTACTATTTCGGCGGCCGTGCCGGTGCCATCTACGGCGATATGGACGACGGCGAGCGTTTCGCCTTCTTCTCCCGGGCTTGCCTGGATGCCCTGCTTGCGGTGGAGTTCATTCCCGATGTGATTCAATGCAACGACTGGCAGACCGCTCTGGTGCCTACCTACCTGAAGGCCATGTACTTTGAGCAGTTCCCCAAGACCCGCTGCATGTACACCATTCACAACATTGAGTATCAGGGCTGGGCCAACGCCAACTTCTTTGACGACATGCTGGCACTGCCTTGGGAGTACCGTCCCACCATGGACATGAACAACTCCGTCAATGTGATGAAGGGCGCCATCGAAACCGCCGACCTGGTAACCACCGTTTCCGAGACCTATGCTCGGGAACTGATGTATCCGTACTATGCCCACGGCCTGGACGGCATTCTGTCCAACAATGCCTGGAAGCTCACCGGCATCACCAACGGCATCGACGTGAACACCTTCAATCCTGAGACGGACAAGGCGCTGCCTGCTCACTACAACAGCGAGACCTTTGTAGAAGGCAAGGCCAAGTGCAAGGCTGCCCTGCAGGAAGAAGTGGGCCTGCCGGTGAATCCGGACGTGCCCCTGATGGTCATGGTCACCCGGCTGGCCGGACACAAGGGCCTGGATCTGCTGTGCTACATTGCCCGACGGCTGATGTGGGAAGAGGATGCCCAGCTGCTGATTCTGGGCACCGGCGAAGCCCAGTACGAAGGCTTCTTCAAGGATCTGGCCAGACAGTTCCCCAAGCAGGTGGCGGCAAAGATCACCTTCAACCTGGGGCTGGCTTCCCGGATCTACGCCGGCGGCGACATCTACCTGATGCCCTCCAAGTCCGAGCCCTGCGGCCTGAGCCAGATGAACGCCATGCGCTACGGCACCGTGCCTGTGGTTCACGCCACCGGCGGCCTGAAGGATACCGTGCCTCCCGCCGATGAAAACGGCGAGGGCGGCCTGGGCTTTACCTTCCAGAGCTACAATGCCGACGACTTCTACGCCGCACTGAAGCGCTGCCTGAACCTGTACAACAAGAAGCCACAGGCTTTCCACGACCTGCAGAAGCGGGAGATGGAAACCGACTTCAGTTGGGACGTTCCCGCCAAGCGCTACATGGAGCAGTTCGAAAAGATGCTCTCCTGGTAACATACAAAAAGTACCGGCTCGCAAGAGCCGGTACTTTTTTGCCGTAAGAAGGCCCTTTCGTATCGACGAAGGGTGGACTTTATGATATAATGGGGAAACTTCCTATTCCGAAAGGATTTTGTTTATGACCCAACAGCTGCAAAATCAACCCCCAAAACCTCTGTGCCTGGGCATACTGGCCCATGTGGACGCAGGAAAAACCACCCTCAGCGAGGCACTGCTGTATGAAAGCGGCACCCGCAGAACCCTGGGCCGGGTGGATCATGGGGATGCGTATCTGGATACCCATGCCCTGGAACGGGCCAGGGGCATTACCATTTTTTCCAAACAGGCCATGTTTTCCACAGAGCACCGGCAGGTGATTCTGGTGGATACCCCGGGCCATGTGGACTTTTCCGCCGAGGCCGAGCGCACCATGCCCATTCTGGACTGCGCTGTGCTGGTCATCAGCGGCACCGACGGCATCCAGGCCCATACTCTGACATTGTGGCGGCTGCTGGAGCGTTACCAGGTGCCCACATTTCTGTTCCTGAATAAAATGGACTTGCCGGGCAAGTCGGAGCAGGAGCTAATGGAGCAGCTGCACCAGCAGTTGTCTCCGGCCTGTGTGGCATTTGGGGAGGATTTTGATGCCATTGCGGAAAATGCCGCACTGTGCGATGAAGCCCTGCTGGAAAATTACCTGGAAACCGGAACTGTGACGGAGGGCAACCTCCGGGGGCTGATTGCCAAACGGAAACTCTTTCCCTGCTGCTTTGGCTCGGGGCTGAAACTAACGGGGGTAGCGCATTTTCTGTCCGTCCTGGACTGCTATGCACCCCAGGCAGAATATGGGGAAACCTTTGCTGCCCGGGTGTACAAAATTTCCCGGGACCCCCAGGGCAACCGGCTGACCTGGCTGAAGGTCACCGGCGGCAGCCTGAAAGGGCGAAGTGTGCTGCCTTACAAAACCCAAAAAGGGGAGGAAAAGCAGGAAAAAATCACCCAAATCCGCCTCTATTCCGGAGATAAGTTCACCCCCGCTGAGGAAGTGGGGGCAGGTTCTTTGGCGGCGGTGACGGGATTGACGGAGACCTGGGCGGGACTTCCCTTGGGTGCGGAGCCGGACTCCCTGCCCCCGGTTCTGGAACCGGTGATGACCTACCGGGTAGGCCTGCCCAAAGGCAGCGACCCGGCAGTGGTGCTGCCCAAGCTGCGTCAGCTGGAGGAGGAAGACCCCCAGCTGCGGCTGCTGCTGGACGGCGGGCAGATTCATGTACAGCTGATGGGCAAGGTGCAGCTGGAAATCTTCCAAAGCCTGGTGCGCCAGCGCTTCGGCCTGGACGTCACCCTGGAGGACCGGCGGATTTTCTACAAGGAAACCATTGCCGATACGGTGGAAGGTGTGGGACATTTTGAACCCCTGCGCCACTATGCCGAAACCCACCTGCTGCTGGAGCCCCTGCCTCGGGGCAGCGGACTGGTATTTGACACGGTGTGTCCCACGGATGTGCTGGATGTGAACTATCAGAAATTGATTCTGACCCATCTGGAAGAAAAGGTCCACCGGGGCGTGCTTACCGGCTCGCCCATTACGGATATGAAAATCACTCTGCTGGTGGGAAAAGCCCACTTAAAGCACACCGAAGGCGGGGACTTCCGCCAGGCCACTTACCGGGCGGTGCGCCAAGGATTGATGCAGGCAAAGTCCGTTTTGCTGGAACCCTGGTACGATCTGGTGCTGACCCTGCCCACACCCCAGGTGGGCCGGGCCATTACCGATCTGCGGGCTATGTCCGGGGAGGTAGAACCCCCGGAGCAAAGCGGGACCTTGTCCACTTTGAAAGGCCAGGTACCGGCGGCGGAACTGAAAGACTATGCCGAAACCCTGGCGGCCTACACCCAGGGCCAGGGACGGCTGCAAGTGACGCTTCACGGCTACGCTCCCTGTCACAATACCGAGCAGGTGGTATCCCAGCTGGGCTACGACCCGGCAGATTTGGACAATACTCCGGACTCGGTGTTCTGCGCCCACGGAGCGGGCTTCAATGTCAAATGGGATCAGGTCAAGGAGTATATGCACCTGGACAGCGGCCTGAAAAAAGAGGAAAAGCCCCAGATTATCACCCGCAACCTTGCCCTGGAAGACAAGGAACTGGAGAAAATTCTGCAGCGGGAGTTCGGAAACCGGACTACCACCTTGTACCGTCCCCCGGTGAACCGCCCGGCCACCGAAGAAATCCCCATCCGCCCGCCCAAGCAGAAGTATCTGATTGTGGACGGCTACAACATGATTTTCGCCTGGGAGGAGCTGAAGGAGCTGGCCCGGGAGGATCTGGACGCTGCCCGGCGCAGGCTTTGCGATTTGCTCAGCAGCTACGCTGGATTTACCAAATGCCGCCTGGTACTGGTATTTGATGGCTACAAACAAAAGGGAAATCCCGGAGAAAAGGGACAATTTCACAACATTCAGGTGGTCTACACCAAAGAAGGGGAAACGGCGGACGCCTACATGGAAGCTCTGGCCCACGAAATCGGCAGCGGCTACGCCCTGCGGGTGGCTACCTCCGACGGCTTGGTGCAGCTGTCCAGCCTGGGCAGCGGCGCTCTGCGGATGTCCGCCCGGGAGCTGGAACAGGAAGTTCAGCTAACCCGGAAAGAAATGGGCAAGCACTTCCACAAATAATGGAAAAATCGGAAAAACTTACATAATACCCTTCCTATTTCCTCCGGGTTATTGTATAATAGACAATCATATCTGAAGGAGGCGCTGTCCGTGAGTCACATCCCCACATCCGATGACCCCAAAATTCAGGCCCATCTTGAGAAAGCTGCCAAGCATGATCGCAGAGTGGAACATATTTTCCGCCGGATTCTGCGGATTATGGAGCAGATCATTGCGGGTATCACCGTCATTGCTCTGCTGGGCGCGTTGGGAATTGAAGTTTTCCACATGTTTACCAGTGAAGCCTATTTTACCGATGTGAGCCATATGCTGCACAACCTGCTGGCCATTGTGGTGGGCTTGGAATTTGTGCGAATGCTGATGGACACCACCCCTGCCAACATTCTGGAAGTGCTCACCGTGGCCATTACCCGCCATGTGATTCTGAGCCACGACGACCCCTGGAGCAACATCGCCTGCATTGCCTGTATTGCAGGGCTCTTTGCCATCCGCCGTTTCCTCATTCGCCGCAGCGAATTGCAGGAAGAAATGGTGGAAAACGACTGAAAAACCCTCTTTTGCAAAACAAAAGCGCTTAGAGAGCAGAGTTTGCTTTCTAAGCGCTTTGCTTATTTTCTGGATTCGTTGTCCGGCATTTCCGGGCACTGGCCGAAGGTTTTCAGCGCAGCCAACAGTTCCTTTTGATCCACTGTATAGCCCAAATATCGCAGGCTGCCCCATTTTTCATGCATTGGCGGAAGAAAGAGCAGAAATACACTGGTCATGGGATGAAAGAGCAGACAATATGCGTCGGTTGTCCAGATTTCGTTATATGTTCTGCCTTTCCTATCGATCAGTATGCCCGGGCCATATATCGGGGATATTCGGGAAAAACCGAATATGGGGCTGCGGTTTTCACAATACCGGACGGTTAACTCCTCCCATTTGAATTCCCGCCTGAATCCCCAGATGCTGTAGCAGCAGCCCTCTTCGTCCAAGGTAATGGTTCGGCTGAAATACAATGGTATGCCGATGATCAGCAGCACCAGGATACCCCACAGAATCGTACCCACCAAAATCGACAGAGGATACACGCTATCCATGGTGTCGGCTTCCAAAAGGCTTTGATACAGGGACCAAAGGCCCCTAAGGGGCAGGGGCAGCAGAAAAAGAAACGCATGAAAACCACTGTGACCTTGGATTTTCATAGAAACCCTCCTGTCTTGGGAAACCAACCGTATCGATGGCAAAATGGACGGCCTTTTCTTACTCCTGGGCAATCACATGGGCGCCCTGGAATTCTACGTGCAGGGGGATCATCTGCCAAGTATGCTCCGTGATGCTGTCCAGCTTTTTGGCCAGCTTTTCTTCCAGCCGGGAGTCCTGGGTGATGCACAGCAGGGTGGGGCCGGCACCGCTGAGGCAGAATCCGGCGCCGGTGGTGCGCACCAGGGCCTCAATTTTTTCGTAGTCGGGAATCAGCTTTTTCCGGTAGTTCTGGTGGAGCCGATCCTGCATGGCGCTGCGCAGCAGCTTCTCGTCACCCAGTTCCAGGGCCTTCAGCACCAGAGCGCCGTGGGAGATGTTGTAGATGGCGTCGGAGCGGTTGATCTGCTCCGGCAGAACGCTTCTGGCCAGAGAAGTGGACAGGTTGAAGTCCGGCACCAAGGCCAGAAATTCCCAGTCCGGGTGCAGGGGGAAGCTGACGGACACCGGCAGACCGCTGTCCACCATGGAAGCGGTAAGACCGCCGTAAAAGGCCGGGGCCAGGTTGTCCGGGTGGCCTTCCATGGCGTTGGTGATGTTCAGAAGGCCCTGGGTAGACAGCTTGTTGCCCCGCAGCACATTGGCGCCCATGGCTCCGGCCACCAGCAAAGCGGCGGAGGAACCAAGGCCCCGGCAAATGGGGATGTGGGCATCGATGTGGATTTTCACGCCCCGGACTTCCTCGCTCATGGTGTTCAGCACGGCGCAGTAGGAGGTGTAGGCCAGGTTGTCCGGGCCGGTGAATTCTTCGTCGCAACCGGTGATTTCCAGACCGGCCTGCGTTTCTTCAAAGGTAACGTCGGTGTACAGGCTCAGGGCGCAGCCGAAAGCGTCAAAGCCGGGGCCTAAATTTGCGGTGGTGGCGGGTACGCGGATGGTAACTCGTTTCATATTCTCTGGTTTCTCCAATGGTATTTTACAGATTCAGCACGAAAGAGAGCATATCCTCTTTGTTAATGACTCCGGTGTGCTTTTCCGGCTTGCCTTCCAGGCTGGACAAATTCTTGGGGGTGGGAACGCCGGAGAGGGTTTCCAGGCGCTTCATCTGGTCAAATTCGCTGCCGCTTAAGTTCCCGCCGATGGCTTTCAGCACCGCCGCCGGGAACTTGTAGGGGGAAGCGGTGGACAGGACCACCATGGGACGGTTGTCGCCGGTGGAGCTGACATAATCTTCTGCGGCGGCCCAGCCGGAAGCGGTATGGGGATCGCACAGATAGCCGAACTCCCGGTATACCCGGCCCATAATTTCCTCTGCCCGGGCATCGTCGCAGCAGCCGGCCCAGAACAGGGATTGGATTTTCTCCAGCAGCTGGGCAGGAACGGTGTAAGAACCTTCCTGGTTCAGCTGCCGCATCAGGTCGGACACCAAGGATGCATCCCCGGACAGCAGGTACAGAAGCCGCTCCAAATTGGAGGACACCAGAATGTCCATGGACGGGGAGGTGGTTTTCAGCAGGGGCCGCAGCCGGTTGTAGGTGCCGGTGCGGATGAAGTCCGTCAGCACGTTGTTGGCGTTGGAGGCGCAGATCAGCCGTCCGACAGGCAGACCCAGCAGCTTTGCCAGATAGCCTGCCAGAATGTCGCCGAAATTACCGGTGGGAACGGAGAAGTTCACTTCCTGGCCCATGGAAATCACTCCGGCATCCAGAAGATCCCGGTAGGAGCGGAAATAGTACATGATCTGAGGCGCCAGCCGTCCGATGTTAATGGAGTTGGCGGAGGACAGACGATAGGGCAGGTCTTTGCCCTGGCAGGCGGCGAAGATGTTCTTCACACCGGTCTGGGCGTCGTCAAAATTGCCCCGGACGGCGCACACGGTTACGTTGCTGCCCTCCTGGGTCACCATCTGGGCCCGCTGAACCTCGGACACACCGCCATCTGGGTAAAATACACAAATCCGGATGCCCGGCACATCGTGGAAGCCCTCCAGAGCGGCCTTGCCGGTATCGCCGGAGGTGGCGGTGAGAATCAGAATATCCTCTTTCACACCCTTCACATCCTTGGCGGCGGTGAGCAGCTGAGGAAGCATGGACAGGGCCACATCCTTAAAGGCGGAAGTGGGACCACGGAACAGTTCCAGCACCTGGAAGGGACCGACGGATACGGTGGGGGTCAGGTCTTCTGTTTCAAATTTGCCGGTATAAGCCCGGTTAACCAGGGTTTTCATATCCGGAATGTCCGGCAGCAGGGCCGACAGAATCTGGGTGGCCATGTCCTGGCTTGAGCCCTTCAGACAGGTTTTCCAGTCAAAGCTGGGGATGGATTGGGGCATGTACAGTCCCCCGTCGGGGGCCAGACCTTCCAGAACGGCCTGGGCGCTGTCTGCACGATGGTTTTCGCTGCGGGTGGAATGGTATAACATAACGGCCTCCTGAATTGTTTTCTTTTTACTAATTGCACAAAAAGACGAAAATTCAAGGCGAATCCTTGGCTTTTTGGTGTAATTGAAATTTGAGCAGGTATATGATATACTGTTTTTCGTAAAAAAGCAAGTGTTTTCGAGCTGGACACATCTGTTTTTATTTTTGGATTTACGGAGGATGCATTATGAACATCGGATTGCTGGGCTTCGGCGTGGTCGGCCGGGGTGTCTACGAGATTGTCAATTCCCGAAAGGACATGCATGTGACCAAGGTACTGTGCCTGGAAGATATTACCCTGCCCGATGCCCAGGCGGTGAAGGACTTCAATGAAATTCTGAAGGACGACACCATTGATACTGTGGTGGAAGCCATGGGTGGTCTGCGTCCTTCTTACTCTTTTGTTCGTGCCGCTTTGGAGGCAGGAAAAAATGTGGTGACTTCCAACAAGGCATTGGTTTGCACTTACTATGACGATCTGATTCCCCTGGCGGAGAAAATGGGCGTGAAATTCCGCTGTACCGCTGCGGTGGGCGGCGGCATCGGCTGGCTCAGCGAGCTGGAGCGCAGCCGCCGGGTGCAGAAGATCCAGGAAGTGGGCGGTATTATGAACGGCACCTGCAACTACATCCTGGACAACATGACCCGCTTTGGCCTGGACTACAGCGATGCTTTGAAGCAGGCCCAGAAGCTGGGCTACGCCGAGGCCAATCCGGCAACAGACGTAGACGGCATCGACACCTGGCATAAGGTGATTCTGTCTTCCAACATTGCCTTCGGCGTTTCCATGGATAAGGAGACTGTCCCCGTGGCGGGCATCGGCAATATCCAGGCGGAGGACGTGGCGAGCTTCACCGCCCACGGCCTGGTATGCAAGCTGATCTCCACCGGCAAACGCACCGAAAAGGGCTACAGCGTGTATGTTCAGCCTACCTTGGTTGCCCAGGGTACCCCGGAATCTGCGGTGCCCATGAACTACAACCTGATTACCTTCATCGGTGAAACCTCCGACCGGATGAGCTTCTACGGTCAGGGTGCAGGCCGGTATCCCACCGCATATAATGTAGTCGAGGATCTGGTGGATGTCCTGTCCGGCAAGGGTTTCTATGCCCCCTATGGCGAAACCGTGACTGCGGACAACAGCGCCGCCATGCGCTACTATGTCCGTGGCCCCTGGCAGGGAGAAGTGGAAGAAACCTGGGGCAGCGCGGTGATTACCGCTCCTGTCAGCGTTTCCCAGATGCATAATTGGTATAAGGAAAATCCCGGCGCCTTCCTGGCGGCGATTTGGGAATAACCCCATTGTAAGAGAGGAATAAGAAAGCATGAAAGTTGTCAAATTCGGCGGCTCCTCCATGGCTGATGCCGGTCAGTACCGCAAGGTGCGGGATATTCTGATGGCCGACCCGGAGCGCAAAGTCGTCATTGTTTCCGCAGCAGGCAAGCGTTTCAGCGGTGACCATAAGCTGACGGACCTGCTGTACCTGTGCCACGCCCATGTGGAATATGGTGTGGATTGCAGCGCGATTTTTGATTTGATTGCCTCCCGCTACCTGGATATCCGGGATGAGCTGGGGCTGACCTTGCAGCTGGAACCGGAGCTGATGGAACTGAAGAAGCTGCTGGATGCCAAAGCGATCAGCCGGGATGAGCTGGTCAGCCGGGGTGAATATTTCTCCGCCAAGCTGATGGCGGCCTACCTGGGCTTCCAGTTTGTGGACGCTGCCGACTGG
>USHP01000044.1 GCA_900554625.1 uncultured Eubacteriales bacterium
GGCGGCAAACTCTGCGAGGCTATTTTGACAAGCTGCCGGCTTCTGGATTCAGGAGCCGGTTTTTTCTGGAATTGTAAGAAAAGCGCTTCCCTTCCGCCATCCGTTGCGGTATAATGAAAGAAGAATCGGAAAGGTGGGAAAATCTATGGCATATGCTGTATCCATCCTGATGGGATATCTTCTGGGCTGCTCCAGTATGGCTTACTATATTGGAAAGCTGCGAAATACCGACATTCGCCGCTCCGGCAGCGGCAATCTGGGCGCTTCCAACGCCACCGTCCTGCTGGGCTGGAAAGCGGGAATCGCCGTGGCATTGCATGACATTCTTAAATGCGTGCTGGCGGTTTGCCTTGCCCGTTGGCTGTTCCCGGATTCGATTTATGTTGGTGCCTGTGCCGGGGTTGCATGCGTCATTGGACATATTTTCCCCTTCTATCTTCGGTTCCGGGGCGGAAAGGGATTGGCTTCCTACTTCGGCCTTGCTCTGGCTTTGAACTGGAAGCTGGCGCTGCTGGTGGCTGCCGTTGTGATTTTGGCCACCCTGCTTACCGACTACATTTCCGTAGGCGCTCTGGGTACCATTGGGGTGGTGCCGCTTTACATGGGACTGTCCACCCACGACCTGCTGCTGACTGCCATTCTCTGTACCGCTTCCCTGGTGATGCTGTACCGCCACTGGGAAAACATTGTCCGCATTGCCGCCGGCAAGGAAATCGGTCTGCGCAGCACCGTCCGGGGCGATCACCGGATGTCCCGGAAAAACTGATATTGCAGTGCCGTCCCATACCGTAACGGTGTGGGGCGGTTTTCTGTCATTTCGTAAATTTACTGTGAACGGCTGCTTTTTCAGGTTGCATTCAGCTTTCTGTCCTACTATAGTAGTACTAAGAATGGGAAAAGAGGCATTACCATGAAAGTTCTGATTATTGAAGATGAAAAATTGCTGGCGGATTCCCTGAAAGCCCTGCTGGAATCCAAGGGGTTTTCTGTGGAAGCGGTGTATGATGGGATAACCGGTGCCGAGTATGCCCAAACCGGGGTGTATGATCTGCTGATTCTGGACGTGATGATGCCCGGCATGGACGGCTACCAGGTAGCCCGGCAGGTCCGGGCCAAACGCTGTGCCACGCCGATTCTGATGCTCACCGCCAAATCCGGTCTGGAAGACCGAATTGATGGATTAAACGCCGGAGCGGACTATTATCTGACCAAACCCTTTGACTCCCGGGAACTTCTGGCCTGCATCAATGCCCTGCTGCGCCGCCAGGGCAACCAGGTGGACGAACTGGTATGCGGCAATACTGCTCTGGAACTGTCCACCGGTATGCTGGTATGCGGAGAAAAACGGCTTCAGCTCTCCGCCCGGGAATTTGACGTGATGCGGTTTCTGATGCAGTCGCAGAACCAGATTCTGCCCAAGGAAGTGATTCTGGCCAAGGTCTGGGGGTTTGACTCCAATGCCGTGGAGAATCACGTGGAGGTGTATGTGGGCTTTTTGCGCAAGAAGCTGCAAAGCATCGGTTCCAATGTCCGCATTCAGGCCATCCGCAGACTGGGCTACCATCTGGAGGTGGACGAAGCATGCTGAGAAAGCTGCGGATCAAATTTGTCTGCATTGTGATGGCCATTGTGACAATCATGCTCAGCATGGTTTTCGGCATGGTGATCCATTACATGAGCAAAAGCCTGGAAGAGCAGAGCATCCGCACTCTGCGCTCCATCTCCGCCAATCCAACCCAGCAGCGCAATCTGGGGGACATTTCCCAGGGGGTGCGGCTTCCCTATTTTACGGTACTCATCGGATTTCGGGGGCAGCTGATTGCCACCAGCGGTGGGTATTACGATCTGTCGGATGAGGAAACCATCCTGAAAATCACCCGAGCCGCATTGGAACAAGATGAGCAGATGGGTGTTCTGAAGGAATACAATCTGCGTTTCAGCAAGTCCATGGGTGTCAGCGGGCAGTGGCTGGTATTTGCGGATATGTCCAGCGAACGTTCCGCCATCCGCCACCTGACCCAAGTGTGCATTCTGATTGGCCTTGCCAGCATGGGCGTCTTTCTGTGTATCAGCATTCTGCTGGCCCGGTGGGCAGTGAAGCCTGTGGAAAAAGCCTGGAAACAGCAGCAGCAATTTGTGGCGGATGCTTCCCATGAACTCAAAACACCTTTGGCAGTGATTCTGACCAATGCGGAGCTGCTCCAGGACCCTGCCCAGAACGAAACTGCAAGGCACCAATTTTCTTCCAGCATTCTGACCATGTCCCATCAGATGCGGGGTCTGGTGGAAGGGTTGCTGGAGCTGACCCGGGTGGACAATGGTTCGGTAAGCACCAACTTTGCTCAGGTAAATCTGAGTCAGCTGGTGGAGGATGCGGTTTTGCCCTTTGAGCCAATGTACTTTGAAAAGGGGCTGACCCTGTCCACCGCTGTGGAAAAAGGCATCACCCTGAAAGCCAGTGATTCCCATTTGCGGCAGGTATTGGGGATTTTGCTGGACAATGCCATGAAGTACTCCGCTCCGGAGGGCCGCATTTGGGTCAAGCTGATTCGCCACGGGGGACACTGCCTGCTGTCCGTTGCCAGTCCCGGACAGGAAATTTCCCCCGAGGATTTACAGAATATCTTCAAACGCTTTTACCGTGTGGACAAAGCCAGAAGCCGGGACGGCAGTTACGGTTTGGGTCTGTCCATCGCCCAAAGCATTGTTCTGTCCCACAAGGGTAAAATCTGGGCCGAGAGTGAGGACGGCATCAACACCTTTTTCATTCAGCTGCCGATTTCCAATATGTAAAGTCAAAAAACAGATGCCATCGGGCCGTATCTTCTGCAAGATACGGCCCGACTTTTTGTTCGGATGTGAATTTACAATTCTTTCACATTCTGCCCCTCTTTTTCAGGGACAGTTCAGCCTGGACGGCTACAATGGTTCCCAGCAGAAAAGGAGGAATTGTCTTGATTGAAGTAAACCATCTTTGCAAGCGATATGGCAATCATACCGCCGTATGGGATCTGTCCTTTCACATTGAAAAGGGGCAGATTTATGGGTTTCTGGGGCCAAATGGTGCCGGAAAATCCACAACCATGAACATCATGACCGGATGTCTGGCCGCCACATCCGGACAGGTTCGCATTGGCGGTTTCGACATTTTTGAAGAGGCCCAGCAGGCGAAGAAGCTGATTGGCTATCTCCCGGAGCAGCCGCCGCTGTACCTGGATCGGACTCCCCGGGAATATCTGACTTTTGTTGCCCGGGCCAAGGGCATCCGGGAATCCGAGATTCCCAATCAGCTTACCCACGTTATGGCGGTCACCCAGATTCAGGACGTTGCCGACCGGCTGATTAAAAACCTATCCAAGGGCTATAAACAGCGGGTTGGCATTGCCCAAGCCATTCTGGGAGACCCGGAAGTCATTATCCTGGATGAACCCACCGTGGGACTGGACCCCCGGCAGATTACGGAGATCCGGGAGCTGATCCAGCAGCTGGGAAAAGACCATACGGTGATTTTATCCAGCCACATTCTGTCGGAAGTACAGGCTGTATGTCAGACCATCCTCATCATCTCCAAAGGCAAGCTGGTAGCCTGTGACAGTCCGGAAAATCTGGAGCGGCTGTTTGCCGGCACTGCCACGGTCAATCTGGTGGTGGAGGCCCAGGAGAAAAATATCCGGAGCATTTTGCAGGATATCTCCGGTCTGGTGGAGATTCACACCAAGCCCATGGAAGATGGCTGCTGCCAGGTGCAGGTGGAGCTGGAAGGCCATGATGACCGGAAAGCCTGCCGGGATCTGTTTTTCGCCTTCAGCCGGGCAAACTGCCCCATTTTGCAGATGTCCGCAGCCAAGGCAAGCCTGGAAGACATTTTCCTGGAGCTGACCCAGGAAGAAAAGGAGGAATCTGCCAAATGAAAGCGGTTCTGCGGCATGAACTATCGTCCTGCTTTACCAATTTGAGCGGGTACGTGTTCGGCGCTTTTTTGCTGCTGTTTGCAGGCATTTATACCATGGTGTACAACCTGCAATCGGCAACCACCAACTTTGAGTATGTGCTGGGCAGCATGAGCTTTGTATTTTTGATTATCGTCCCCATTTTGACCATGCGGGTACTGGCGGAGGAGCGGCGGCAGAAAACCGACCAACTGCTCTACTCCCTGCCCCTGTCCATGACCCAGGGTCTGCAGCTCAGCGAAGATCTGCCGGAGAACATTTCCGTTACGGAGCTTCTGACCACCTCGGACAGTGCATTCTCCAAAGCTGCCGGGTACGGACTGAACACCTATGAAAAGGAAGAAGGCGACCAGGACGGCCCCTTTGCCCTGGCAGTACTGGCTTCGGAAACCCTGGACGACGGCATTTACAGCGATGTCATCTGGGTATCCTCCACCTCCCTGCTGGATGCCCAGACCAACGAAATGGTCTCCGGTGGAAATCAGGATTTGTTCCTGAATATGCTCCATTATCTGTGCCAGAGTGAGGACAGCAGCATTACCATCCATGCCAAGTCCCTGAGCACAGAATACCTGACCATTGACAGCAGTACCGCATCCCTGCTGGCAACACTGGTCATTGGTCTGATTCCCGTTGCCTATCTGGCAGTCGGCATTCTCATTTGGTTCCGGAGGAAACGCAGATGAAACGAGGAAAGAAACTTTTTCTTTTGCTGCTGGCACTGGCAATTTTGCTGGGTACAACCGCCGCGGTGAAAGCACTGTCCCCCAAAGAAGAAGCATCCCAGGAAGTGTATACCACCATTTTCACAGTGGACTCCGAAAAGGTCACCGACCTGCACTGGAAATACAGCGAAGATGTTTCCGTGACCAAGCAGGACGATTCCTGGGTCTATTCCGAAGATCCGGCTTTTCCCCTGGACAGCAGTTACATTGATACCATGCTGGCTTCCCTGTCGGAAATCACGTCCGCCAAAACCATTGAAAATGTGGAAGATTGGGATCAATACACCCTGGAAGCCCCTGTCTGCGAGATCAATTTCACCGCTGACGGAACGGATTACACCATCAAAGTCGGAGAGGAAACCACCCTGGGAGATCAGCGCTACCTGTCCATCGGAGATGGCAACGCCTATCTGGTGGACGCCTCCTTCCTCAGCGCCTTCCAGTATGGCTTGTATGATATCCTGAAAATGGAAGAAGTTCCGGAAATGGATAATGTCTTGTCCCTGGAGCATATCAGCAGTGACAGCAATTACACTATTGAAAACAAGGAAGGAAGCGGTCTTGCCTACTCTGACGAGTACATCTGGTTCCTGAATGACCAGCCGTTGGATACGGAGCTGACCGAAACCCTCCTGCGCTACGTCACGGATACCGCCTGGCAGGAATGCGTCAATTATCACGCCGAAGATCTGAGCAAATATGGTCTGGACAATCCCACCGTCACGCTGGTTGCCCACTACACCCAGGAAGAAGATACCCAGGAGCAGACCTTCTCCTTGGAAATCGGAGATGCCTGCGAAGATGGGTACTACGCCCGGATTTCCGGCTCCAACATGGTCTACACCATCCCGAAAACCGCGGCAGAATCTCTGATCTTCACCACCTATGCAGACTTGAAGCCGGAGGATGTGCTGCTCATGGATTGGGACAATGTTTCCTCTGTGGACATTACCCTGGATGAGGAAACTTACACCATCCGGATTTCCTCCACAACCTCCACCGATGAAGATGGCAACGAGGTCCAGGAAGTGACCTATACCCTGGACGGAGAAGACATTGACGGAGATTCCATCTTGAATGCGCTGGATGCGCTGGATTCTACCGGTTACGCATCGGGCAGCCCCGGTGAGAATCCGGAAGAAATCCGGTTCGTCATTCACCAGAATCACAAGACCTTCCCGGAAGTGGAATTGGTATTCTACCGCTACAACAGCACCAGCTGTATGGTGACCCTGAACGGCGAACCCACTGTCCTGGTCAACAGAGAAGATGTGGTTTCCCTGGTAGAAACCGTGAACGATCAGGTTCTGTAACCCAGTCCCCAAAAGCAAAACAGCGTTGCGCTTTTCTTAGCGCAACGCTGTAATTATTATGCTTGTGTATAGTCTTTGCTTTTCTGGCAATACAGCTGGTGCAGGGCTTGCAGCGTGTCCTGACTCAGGTGCTGCTCCATTTTCTCTGCGTCCAGGCAAGCCGTTTCTGCCGCCACGCCCAGGTTTTGCAGCAGTGCCAGCAGCTCCTGCTGGGTTTCCCGGTTGGCTGCAATGGCAGATTTTCCCTGCTCTGTCAGGCAAACCCCTCGCTGGGGGTCTATCAGGATGTCCCCATTCTGGGCCAGGTGTTTTAAGTACACACATACCGTCGGCCGGGAAACTTCCAGTTCCCTGGCAAGATCCGCACCCCGAACCTTCCCTTTCTCAGACAGCCGGCAGATCAAATGCAAATAGACCTCCCGGCGAGTGGTTTTTCTTCCCATACAGCCCTCCCAAGCCAGCCGCCCCAAAAAGCGGGGATTGTTACAGCAGTGCCGCACCCAAATCCCGGCATTCCGCCAGGGCCGTATCCTCCGGAGCTTCCTGACAAATGACCCCAGGGCCAACCAGATGCGCACCGATTTCCCGGCAATTTTCCTCCCATGTACGCATCCACTCCCCGTCACCCCATCCATAGGAGCCAAACAGAGCAACGGGCTTATCTTTCAGCTTGGCTTCACAATCGAGAAACATGGGTTCAAATTCGCTTTCTTCCAGCTGCTCCACCCCCATGGAAGGGCAGCCAAAGGCAATGGCGTCAAAATCTGCCACCATGGAACCGGAGAATTCCCCCGGGGCAAACAGGGTTACCTCTGCACCGGCATCTCTGGCCCCTTCCGCAACAGCACCGGCCATGGCCTCGGTGTTGCCGGTTCCGCTCCAATAAACAACTGCAATTTTACGCATATGTATTCCAACCTTTCATAAAATCTGGTATATCAACCGGCCACGGTCAGCCGCTCAATATCGTTTCCTTCTGCCCAAAGACGGCAGTAAATCCGGGTGCATTTCTGATACCGGGCAAAGGTTTTTCTAGCTGCTGCCTCGTCACCGTAAACCTTCCAGCAGCCGCTGCATTTACAGCAGCCCGGGCCCAGGTTGATAAAGCCCTGGACATCCTCCGGAGGATACCCCAGAAACAAGCCGATTTCGTGGGGAAAGTCCTCCTGGCAGCGAAGCTTTCGGATCAGCTGAACCAGGGTTTTCTGGCAGCTTCCGGGCACATAGCCTTGCTGGCGCAGTAAACAAACCGCCCTGCCATCTGACAGATCCCGGGCCAGTTTCTCTGGTCGGTACAGGTAAATCAGCGCCTTATCCCGGGATACCCGAAGGGGCAGCACCCGCAGCCCCTTGTCTTTTAACCGCCGGTTCATCCTGCGGATTGCCTGAAACAGTTCTTCCCGGGAATCCATGGGGCAAGTAAACAAATTGGCGGTTTTGATTCCCGCCAGCGTGGGAGCACAGTTGCGGATCAGGTAATCGTCGGACATAAAAAGCCTCCCGAAAATGGTTACTTGTGTTTTCTGAAATGATGTTTGATCCAGGCAGACAGGAGCAGGATGCACACGATGCCCCCAACGGTTCCCAAGGCCCGGAATAGTTCTCCGGAAATCATAAGCATTCCTCATTTCCTCCTATCAGTTAGCATGTGCTAACTATCGCCCGAAATATAAGTTAGCAGTAGCTAACCAAAGACAGCATACTCCCACTTTCGGATTTTGTCAAGGATTATTTTGGATTTCCCTGATATTCTTTCAAAATGTTAGCCAAAACTAACATTTCGGGAAAATTGGCATGCATTTTCATGCCAATTTTTGAAAAAGGTATTGACAAAATCTGGGTATGGCTGTATCATACCCGTGAAGTTAGCGGCCGCTAATTATTGTTCAACCCAGCAGTTAGCCATTGCTAATCAGTAACATTATCCGAATCAGGTGAGGCTTATGAATTTGACCCATGCACAGGAAGGAACCGAATACATCATCCGCCAGGTACAGACAGAGGACGACGAACTAAATGCGTTCCTGTTCTCCCTGGGCTGCTACAGCGGCGAACCCATTACCCTGGTATCCCGGCGGAAGGGCAGCTATGTAATCTCCGTCAAGGACGGCAGATACAGCATCGATCCGCAACTGGCAGAGGCTATTGAAATCTGAATCCGGGAGAAAATTTTCTCCTGATTCTTTTTCTCATTAAGTTAGCATACGCTAACATCCATAAACCCACATCTGCAAGGATTATTGATTGAAAGAGGAGGAACCCCATATGCGAATTGCGTTTGCTGGCAATCCCAACTCCGGCAAAACCACCATGTACAATGCCCTCACCGGCCGCAATGAAAAGGTCGGCAACTGGGCAGGCGTCACCGTGGACAAAAAAGAGGCACTGATTAAGAAAGCCTACGCTGGCTCCCTGCAGCTCATCGCCGTTGACCTTCCCGGCGCCTACTCCATGTCGCCCTTTACCTCAGAAGAGAGCATCACCAGTTCCTATGTGAAAAATGAACACCCCGACGCCATCATCAACATTGTGGACGCCACCAACTTAAGCCGCTCTCTGTTCTTTACCACCCAACTGCTGGAACTGGGGATTCCCGTGGTGGTGGCACTGAACAAGGCAGACATCAATGAAAAGAAAGAAACTACGATTGATGCTGCTGCCCTCTCCCAGAAGCTAAAGTGCCCCGTAGTGGAAACGGTATCCACTAACGGTGAAGGTTTGGCGGCAGTGGTTCGCGCTGCTGTGGATGCCCAGGGCAAGGGACAAATGGCCCCCTATAACCAGAGTCCTGTGGATCTCAGTCACAAGGAGTCGGTTGTTGCCGCAGACAAAAAGCGATTCGAATTTGTCAATTCCATTGTGTCCCAGGTGGAAAACCGGAAGGTTTTGACAAAGGAGCGGAACTTTCAGGACAAAATCGACGACATTCTCACCAACCGCCTTCTGGGTCTGCCCATCTTTGCATTGGTGATGTTTTTGGTATTCGACATTTCCCAGTCCTCCCTGGGGCCTTACCTGGCAGATACGCTGGTTGCCTGGCTGGAAACCTTCCAGAGCTGGGTGGGAGAGCTGGTCTCCGATGCGGCACCGATTTTGCAGGCACTGCTGATTGACGGCATTATCGGCGGCGTGATTGCAGTCATTGGTTTCCTGCCTCTGGTTATGGTGATGTACTTCCTGATTGCCCTGCTGGAAGACTGCGGCTATATGGCCCGGGCCACCATCGTGCTGGACCCCATCTTCAAAAAGGTGGGTCTTTCCGGCAAGTCCGTCATCCCCTTCGTCATTGGCACCGGCTGCGCCATCCCTGGTGTTATGGCCTGCCGTACCATCCGTAACGAGCGGGAACGCCGGGCAACCGCCATGCTGACCCCCTTCATGCCCTGCGGCGCCAAGCTGCCGGTGATTGCCCTGTTCGCCGGTGCTTTCTTCGCCGATGCTTCCTGGGTGGGTACGCTGATGTATTTCGTGGGCATTGCCCTGATTCTTCTGGGCGCGCTGCTGGTCAACCGGATTGCCGGTCACAGAAGCCGCAAGTCCTTCTTTATCATGGAGCTGCCGGAATACAAAGTTCCTTCCGTAAAGCGGGCGTTCCTGTCCATGTGTTCCCGTGGCTGGGCTTACATTGTCAAAGCCGGTACCATCATTCTGCTGTGCAACACTGTGGTTCAAATTATGCAGACCTTTAACTGGAGCTTCCAGGAGGCGGAAACCGCCAGCGAGTCCATTCTGGCAACCATTGCCAATCCCATTGCCTATCTGCTGGTTCCCATTGTTGGCGTAGTATCCTGGCAGCTGGCTGCTGCAGCAGTTACCGGCTTCATTGCC
>USHP01000045.1 GCA_900554625.1 uncultured Eubacteriales bacterium
CCCGGAAATACCCTTGCGCCGGATACCCAAACTCAGGACCAAACAGTGCCGGCTGTGACCGAGGCTGCGGAGAATACCATTCTGGATCAGTTCGTATTTACCAGTTTTGTTCCCAATGACACAGAACACACAGATGGTTTTTGGGCTTTTGCAACGAGTGGTGAAAAAACCGTACTTGTGGGTCTGGATAAAGATCTGAATTATTTGTGCGCTTTAGATGCGGAGCAATACGAAATCTATGACGGCCCGTATGATGGCTACTCCTATGGAATGGATCTCAGCAGCGGCAGAAATGTGATTTTGGACCCAGAACAAAAGGATGTTACCGCCCGCTATGTCAGCACGCAGGCGAATGGTTCTGTCCTTTCTTTGTACAGGGATGCCACCGGCGTTACCGTCTGGACCTGTGAAATCATGGGAAGCGGAGAAAGTGCTGCGTTCATGGTGTATGCCAAGGATCTGCGAGGGAACACCAAATATGCATGGAATCTCCCGCAGATGCTGGAAACCAGAGATAATCCCCCGCCGATACTGTGCAGCGGAAACTGCTATGTGTTTGGTTCAAATCCCTTCTCAGAAGCGGATTTTGGAAAAGTATTGCCGGGATCATGGCTATACCGCCATCCGGCATTATGACGAGGACGACGGATATTCGGGAACCAACTTCAACCGGCCCGGATTCCAAAGGATGCTTGCCGACATCAAGGCGGGTAAGATCAAGCGCGTTGTCGTTAAGGATATGAGCCGGTTCGGGCGTAACTATCTGCAAGTCGGGATGTACACGGAAATGCTGTTTCCAGAGTACGGCGTCCACTTTATTGCCGTCAATGACGGTGTGGACAGTGTGCGCGGGGACAGCGAGTTTACCGCCATCCGCAACGTGTTCAATGAAATGTACGCCAAGGACACCAGCAAGAAAATTCGGGCAACGTGGCAATCCAAGGGACGCTCCGGCGAACACCTTACCACCATCCCGCCTTATGGGTACAAGAAAGACCCAGAGGATAAAAAACAATGGATCGTGGATGAAGAAGCTGCCGCCGTTATCCAAAAGATTTTTGCACTGTGCATGGACGGTATGGGGCCGACGCAGATTGCAAAATGGCTGCAAAAAAACAAGGTGTTGAACCCTACTGCCTACGCCTTTGAAAAAGGCTTGCCGGTAGCGAACAAACCAACGGCCAATCCTTACAAGTGGACGAATGAAACGGTATCACGGATTTTGGAGCGCCTTGACTATTTGGGCCATACGGTAAACTTCAAAACCACCAAACAATCGTTCAAGAGCAAGAAAAAGCTGTGGAACGACCCATCGGAATGGGTGATCTTCGAGAACACACAGGAACCTATCATTGAGGAAAGCGTGTTTCTGATCGTCCAGAAAATCCGACAGGGCCGCCGCCGTCCCACTAAGATGGGCGACATGGGACTGTTCTCCGGCCTGCTGTATTGTGCAGATTGCGGCGAAAAGATGTATCTGTGCCGGGCCAATCACTTCAAGCCAGAACAGGAATATTACATCTGTTCTACCTATCGCAAAGACCGCACCTTATGTACGACCCATTCGATCCGGCGCGTTGTTCTTGAAGAAATCGTACTGCGGAACCTGCGTGAAGCCATTCAGTATGTGACACAGTATGAGGATGACTTTGTGCAGCGGGCCGCAGATCAAAGCCTGCGGGAACGGGACAAGGAGCTGGCACAAAAGAAAGATACTCTGGCGCAATCGCAAAAGCGGATTGCCGAGCTGGATGTTATCATCAAGCGACTGTACGAGGATAACATTTCCGGCAAGCTCTCCGACGAGCGTTTCATCAAACTGTCCCGTGACTATGAGCTGGAACAGACCAACCTTACAAATCTTGTCGAACATCTGCGGCAGGAAGTCAAGGAACAGGAGAAGCAGAAAGTCAACGTCAGACAGTTTATTGCAGCGGTCAGAAAGTACACCGATATGCAGCAGCTTGACGCCTCTGTTCTCCGGGAGTTTGTGGAGAAAATTTATATCTCCGAGGTTTACACGCCGGACGAAAACGAGCCGCGCATCAAGGTCAGAGAAATCGAGATCGTCTATAACTTCATTGGTGCATTTGATTTTGAGGACGCAAGGGAGCAATCCCAAGCAGCCCAAAAAGAAAAGAAAACCGGCGTAGCCTAAGCTACGCCGATTCTCTCACATAAATGTTTTCTTACGTCACCGCCCCTAAAAGGCGGCGTTTTGTGTTGTCTTTGAAGCCATAGACTGTTGATCTGGTAAGGCAAATCAGCTTATGACCGTTTGCTCTCTGTTTTGCAGGTGTTTGTTGATTACCAAAAGGAAGATAGTAGTGGACAGAACGGAGCCCACAATATCCGCTACGGGTTCAGCATAAAAGGCAGACTGGGCAGTAAACAACATTGGCAGGAACACGATGCTTGCCGCGTATAGCGATTTGCGGAAGACAGACAGGAAGAGCGCTGTTTTCGTTCTTGCCATAGCCGTCAGGCCGTCCACAAATACATACTGGAATCCCAGCGGAATAATCATCAAGGTAACGGTGTGAATTGCCCAAATGGAATATTGAAAATATTCCGGGTCAGAAGTGAACATCCCCACAAAATACTCCGGTATCAGTCGGGAAAGCAGGAACATCACCGTGGTAAAGACGCACATCAGTTTCAGAATGTCCTTTTCCGCTGCTTTGATCCGGTCTGTCCGCTGGGCTCCGTAATTGTAGCTCAGAATTGCCTGGGTTCCTCCGCTGATTCCCAGCATAGGCGAAGTAATCATCATAAGATAACTCTGGGCAATGGTGGCACAGGTAATCAGCATATCGCCCTGCTCCGGTCCACCATACTTTTGAAGAACGGAATTCATGAGGATCAGAATCACGCTGTCTGTAGCCAGAATCATGAACGGGGAAAATCCAAGGAAAAGGATACGGATCATGACTTTGCGGCTGTACTGCCCGAATTTTATTTTCACATGAACTTTTTTGCTGAGCAAGAAACAGATGGCAAAGGCACAGGAGGCAAACTGAGAAATAACCGTTGCAATGGCCGCACCTGCCACATCCATTTTGAATACAAAGATAAACAGCGGGTCAAGAATAATGTTTGAGACTGCGCCGATCAGAACCGTGGCCATGCCCGCCACAGGGAACCCCTGGCAGTTGATAAAGTAATTCAGGCCCACTGCCATCAAGGCGAAGAAAGTACCGGCTGTGTAAATGGTCATATAGGTGTCGGCATAGGGGAAGGTGATATTGCTTGCGCCAAACCACATCAGGAGCTGCTCTTTGGAGAACAGGAAAATAACCGTCAGCGCAATAGAAAAACAGCACAGCATGAGGAAAGCGTTTGACAAAACCTGCTGCGCTTTTTCCTTGTTTTTTTCGCCGAGGTGGATTCCCATAATGACCGAGCCGCCAAGGCCGACCAGCGTACCGAAGGACGACAGGAATGTAACAATCGGTCCGCATACGCCAAGGCCAGCAAGGGCCAGGTCACCGATTTCCGGGATATGACCAATATAGATACGGTCAATGATGCTGTACAATACATTGACAAACTGGGCAATCATAGAAGGAATTGCCAGCCGCAATACAAGCGATGGAATAGAATCTTTTCCGAGATCTGTTGATGCTTTCATTTTAACCCCTCCGGTGCTTCATTATAGCAAATTTTTTCGGAAGTTCAACATCAGAACTCATAGTATTTTCTGTTATTCCACCGACATTTCGCATTCATCCTCCCAGGGGATTTTTGCAAGTTCCATCGCCAGATAATCCTGCAATTCATAGGCAGCTGCCAATGCCTTAATCACCCGATAGTCCAGGCATCTCACCTCCCGATCATACTGCTGCCCGGCAAGATGTTCCTGCAATTTCACAATGGCATCGTACAATTCGGCAAAATCCATGGCATGTCCCCCTTCTCTCTGAACACCGTCTTTGCATAGTTTAGAACAGTTTGTTCATTATTTCAATAGAACAATTCGTTCTGCGTTATAGTGACAGCGGTGATGAAAATGGCTGAACGATACGAACGAATCCGCAACCTCCGGGAAGATGCCGACCTGACCCAGGCACAGCTGGGTGCCTGCATCAATGTCCCCCAGCGCACCTACGCATACTACGAAACCGGTGAGCGGATGATTCCGCCCCAGGTGCTGATTTCCCTTGCCCAGTACTACCATGTGAGCGTAGACTATATTCTGGGCCTGACAGATCAGAAGCAGCCCTATCCCAGAAGCCGCTAAGGATCTTCCCTCATAATGCATAACAAAGAGAGCGAACTGACATAAACCAATCAGTTCGCTCTCTTTTCTCATTTCAACGTAACAGGATATTCTTTCGGAATACGTTCCTTACGCATCAATAATCACAAGTCCCGTCAGGATTCCGATGACGGTAGCCAATGCAGGCAGTTTGGAGCGCCACATCAAAATTGCTTCCGGCATCAGTTCGCCGAACACCACATACAGCATAGCGCCGGAGGCAAAGCTCAACGACAGCGACAGCATGTCCGGGCCCATGGTTCCTAAGTAAAGGCCCAGGATGGCCCCCAATACGGTGGGAGCTCCGGTGAGTGCGGTCAGAAATGCAGCCTTGCCCTTTTTCATTCCACCGGAAATCAGCGGCACCGCCACAGCCATGCCTTCCGGAACATTGTGCAGTCCGATGACGATTGCCATGACAATTCCGCCCCGGGAGAGGACAGCTTGCTGGGCAGAGGTGGCAAAGGATGCACCAATGACCATTCCTTCCGGCACATTATGCAGGGCAATGGCCGCCGCCATCACCAGTCCGGCAAGGAACAGACTTCCGTGGTTCTGTTCCCCCTGCTCGTGAACCTGATAGTGGTCCGCATGAATCAGTTCTTCCAGAGAGTCTGCCGTCTTGGGGTGGCTCTCATCGATATGGGCTACCTCATGGTTGGTATCCCGGTCAATCCAGGCGTTGAGCAGGTAAATAACAGCATATCCCAGCATCACACCCACCGCTGCCAGCACCAGATACATATGGTCCGCAGTTCCCTCCGGAGCCACTGCCTGAGCCAGCAAGTCAAAACATACCACCGCCGTCATCACGCCGCCGGCGAAGCTCAAAAGCAGGCTGACCGTGCGGCTGGAGTCTTTCCGGAACAGGCAGGACACCACGCCGCCCAAACCTGTGCCACCCATACCGGCCAGCGCTGTAATGAATACAATTTCCCAAAGCAAATCCATCGAAATCCCTCTAGTCATCAAAATAGAGAACTGGAATTAACCAAAGCTAACTTCCAGTTCCCTATCATAGTCACTCACAGCGAGAAAGTCAATCCCAGAAAGCCCTTTCCCGTGAGCAAATTTGCATTTTCTCGATAAGATTCGACAAAGATCATGTTTACACCGGATTGCCCCGGCGCCACGCCTCTAACCCCTCAAGAAATGCGTAGGGAACCAGCAGATTCCCGGCTCCGCTGCCCAGTTGGATATCCGGCTTGTTGGCGCCATGGAAATCACTTCCGCCGCTTTCCAGCAGTCCAAATTTCTGTGCAAGGGAGCAGGCAGCATTCGCCATTTCCGGTGTATATGTAGAGTACCGTGTTTCCATTGCGGCTAACCCCTGAGCTTTCGCCTCGGGCAAAAAAGCCCAGAGTTCTTCCTCCGTCAGACTAATCAGAGGATGGGCCAGCACCGGCACCGCATGGATGGAACGCAGAAAACGAATCGCATCATATGCGCAGATCCGTTCCGGCGGGATATAAAGGCCATTCTTTGCGGAGAGAACGCCCTGAAAGGCCTCTTTTATCTCCCGAATATACCCCTTTTTCAAAAGTTCCGCGGCAATCACGGCACGGTTTACACTCCCCTGATGAAGCTCTCGAATCTCCGGATAACAGATATCATACCCGGCTACATTCAAAGCGGCAACCAGAGCCCGGTTACTCTCCTCTTTCCTCCGATTGATTACCGCAAGAAAGTCCTCCACATCTTCGTACTTCTGCTCTTGCAGAAACAGTCCCACAATGTGGACTTCTTTTCCCAGATACCCTGTGGAGATTTCCACCCCGGGGATGGCCTCCAACGCTGTTCCTTGTGCCGCTTTCAAAAACTTCGGCAGTCCGGCCAGCGTGTTATGGTCTGTGAGCGCCACTGCCCGCGCTTTTTTGCGCAGCCCTTCTGCGACAATCTGCGCCGGCGCAAAGGTGCCATCCGAAAAGGTAGAATGGGTATGCAGATCACAAATATCCATATTTTCTCCCCCTCTCCATCCATTTCTGTCTTTCACTCTATCCCATCGATTCTCGAAAGTCAAGATTGGCCGCTGTTTTCTCCCCGTTTCCGTCATTGACGAGTTAATTTTAACGGGTATAATGATGGTAGAAAATTTTTCTCTCCGCGACGGCAGGCGGAGAGCATCACCCACAAGGAGGTTTTCCATGAAATACAGGCTTGACCGATACGGCAATCCCATTTCCCAGCTGGGATATGGCTGCATGAGATTCAGCAGAAAGGGCAGCGGCATCGACTATGAAAAGGCGGAGAAGGAAGTCCTGCTGGCCATCGAAAAGGGTGTCAATTATTTTGATACCGCCTATATTTACCCGGGCAACGAGGAATGCCTGGGATGGATTCTGGAGAAAAACAAGTGCCGGGAAAAAGTGAATATTGCCACCAAGCTTCCCCAGTACATCCTTCGCTCCGCCGCAGCCATTGACAAGACCTTTCATGAGGAACTGAAACGTCTTCGCACCGACTACATTGACTACTATCTGATGCATATGTTCACGGATTACGCAGAATGGGAGCGGCTTCAGAAGCTGGGGATTGAACAGTGGATTGCCCTGCAGAAAGCGGAAGGGCGTATCCGCTATATTGGCTTTTCCTACCACGGCGATACGGAAATGTTCCTGAAGATTCTGGACGCCTACGACTGGGACTTCTGCCAGATTCAGTACAATTATCTGGATGAACATACCCAGGCAGGACGGACGGGGCTGCAGGCCGCGGCAAAGAAAGGGATTCCCGTAATTATTATGGAACCCCTTCGGGGCGGCAAGCTGGTGAATCTTCCGGAGAAAGCAAAGCAGGTGCTTGCCACCGACAGCAAGGGCTACACCCCCGCCGAGCTGGGACTGCGCTGGCTGTGGAACCAGCCGGAAGTGACTTGTGTGCTTTCCGGCATGAACTCCGAGGAAATGATCAACGAGAACATCCGCATCGCCTCCGAGGCCGAGCCGGGACACCTGACCCAGGAAGATATGGAGATTGTAGTCCAGATCAAGCAGATTATCCGCCAGCGTGAAAAGGTGGGCTGCACCGGCTGCCGGTACTGTATGCCCTGCCCCAAGGGCGTGGACATCCCCGGCAATTTCCACTACTACAACTTGATGTACATGGAGAAAAAGGCCTCGGCCCGAAAGGAATTTGCCCGGAACATAGGACTGCGCAAAGAACCCGGCTTTGCTACCCAGTGTGTCGGCTGCGGTCTGTGTGAAAAACACTGCCCCCAGCACATTCCCATCCGGGAAAAGCTGAAAGAAGCCGACCGGGATCTTCGCCCCCTGCCGTATAAGATCGGCATTCAGGTTGCGAGAAAGGTCATGAACCGGTAAGAAGAAAACCGGCAAAACCCAATTCTCCCATTTTCCACAGTCTGCGATTTCGTCTTTTCAAAAACATTTCCCCCACTGCGCAAAGATTACGCAGTGGGGGATTTCTTTGTCCATGCTGCATTATTCTCTGTTTTTCTTTTTCCCATGATCCAGGTAGTAAGCCACTCCCTTCTGCCGACTTCAATCAGCAATATTATTTCTCCATTCCCTGATACATGGTCCCCTTGTTATGTTCCAGCGGTATCCTATTGAATCGCTTCTATTCTTGTGATATACTAAATCCGTTCTGATTATCCATTTTGAAAGCGGAAGTTGCTTACCATGACACATTCTGATCCGATCTCACATGCTCTTTCCCCCCATTCTATAGACAAACTGCAGTTTTATTGTCTGATCGTTGCCGGGGCATTGGAGCTGCTGTTCATGATTCTGGGCGGTCTGTTTGACTATGTGGCTTATTGTTATGTAGAAACTTACTTGATTGTTCCTTGTGCGGGTTTTTTGTTCTTTCTCTGCTGAAGAAAACCCCTTCCTATGCCCGTAAGTCCATCATTCTGTGCATGGCAATGGTCATATGGTTCATGGTGACCCAAGCTGCCCAGCGCGCCCAGGGTATGCAGACAAAAGTCATCAGCATGTTCTTCTGTACATACCTTCTGGCATTTCCCTACGCATCCCTCACCGAAGACGGCGCGAATCAGCGGGGCCTGAAATGGATCACAGGTATCTATATCGTGGTACCGCTTGTACTGTGTGTTTACGCATCCATGCTGTATTTTGGTCAGCTTCCGGATTGGTTCCACAATGAGGTACGCTGGGACGGGGCCAGACTGCTGGCGCTGTGGCATCCCAATATTTGTGCCTGCTTGTTTATGATTGGCATTGCCCTGTGCCTTGGCCTGTCCTTTTCCTGCAACAAGCCCTATAGCAAAGCGCTGCTCATTTTCGCCTGCGCCGTTCAGTTCCTCTTCCTTTCCCTGACAAATTGCCGCACCTCCATTTTGATGACCTGTGCTTTGGTCGGCGGCATTTTCTTCTTCGGAATCTATCGGGGCGGATGGCTTCGGTCTGTTTTGTACGCTTTCCTCGCCCTGCTTCTAATGCTGGGACTGTTTGTCCTATCCGGCACCCTGTATGATGCCAATGAAACGGCTTTGATTGAAAAATATACCAATCAGCTGGAGAGTGAGTCAGAGGAGCAGGCTCCCGCAGCTTCTGTCCCCTCCGGCAGCGTCACCATCCCGGTCAAAACAGATTCCCAAACCGGAGAAGTCACCCTGGAAGCCGTCAACGGCCAGGGCTCTTTCATGAGCGATCTGAAAACCCTCAATGGCCGCACCATCATTTGGCGGTCAGCGCTCAACGCATTGCAGGATAACAGTCGGATTTTGCTGTTCGGTACTGAATATGTAGGTACCAGTATCTCCTATTACAATCCCTTCCCTGTGGTTCACGGGCATAACAGTTGGGTGGAAATTACCTTCCGAATGGGTTTGCTGGGCTTGGTTTTCGCGTTGGGCTTTACCTGGATTGGCCTGCGTTCTGCCGTCACTTTGATTTTCGACCCCAAAACGGATATGTGGAAGAAGAGCATCAGCATGCTCACACTCTGCGTGATGGTCGCCGGCGCACTGGAGCCATTCCTGTTCAGTGCGGATATTTCCTATCATTTTTTTGATTTCTTTTTCTTTATTTGTCTGGGTTATCTGGACACCTGGTATCACCAGCGCAAAGAAGGCTTCGGTGTGTAACACCCCTGTAACATAGCAAACCAGGCTTGCTTTTTCGGCAAGCCTGGTTTTTTATGAAAATTGCGTCATTACAGCAGGGCCTTCAGATCTTCCTCCGGCGTGGTAATGGGGGCGATGTGGTAGTTCTCCACCAGATATTTCAGCACATTTTCCGACACAAATGCCGGCAATGTGGGGCCAAGACGGATATTCCGGATGCCCAGGTAAAGCAGCGTCAGCAGAATGCACACCGCCTTCTGCTCGTACCAGGACAGCACCATAGAAAGAGGCAGGTCGTTGACGCCGCAGCCAAAGGCGTTGGCCAAGGCAACCGCAATCTGGATGGCGCTGTAGGCATCGTTGCACTGGCCAATGTCCATCAGCCGGGGCAGCCCTGCCACGGTACCCAAATCCAGGTCGTTGAACCGGTATTTGCCGCAGGCCAGGGTCAGAACCACCGTGTCTGCCGGGGTCTG
>USHP01000046.1 GCA_900554625.1 uncultured Eubacteriales bacterium
ACACTGTGCCAGACGCACAGTGCCGGGGGCGTTCCCGTTTCCAGCGATTTATTTTCCCTCGGCAATGGACTGTCCATAAGGTGACACTTTCCGTTTTGCGATGCCGCGAAAATTCGATGTGTTCCATGGAGATGAAGTCAAAACATAAAAGTTCCTATTTCCCTACGCATCCCCACGCAGAAATGGCGTAAGAATGGCGTAGAGGAACCGGCGGTACGCAGTTGCGAAAATCGCCTGCTGCAACATTACTAAGAATATTCAAGCTGCCCTGCTTGTGCGCAGGGTAGCTTTTTTATCTGCGCACTGGCGCAGAGAGATACAAGGCGTTTCACTCCTTTGATCCTTCAAACACAAATGAGCCTTCTCCGTTTGGTATAGAAACGGAAAAAGCTCATTTGTGTTGTACCACGCCTGTCAAGCGGCGAAGAACTTTGGCAGCGCTATGTCTCATCCTCCGCCAGCATACGGTATCCGACGCCAAGCTCGTTGATGATGTAGCGCTTTTCACCGGGCGTCACGCCCATTTTCTTGCGAATGTTCTTCATATTGACTTGCAGCTTTTTGACGCTGCCATAGTCCGAATACCCCCAGACCGCCTGAATGATGGCGGCATACGTCAGCACCTTTCCGGCGTGAACGGAGAGAAAGGCCATGATGTTGTATTCCGTCTGGGTCAGGTCGATCTCATCTTTATCCACAAAGACCTGCCGTGTATCATAATCGATCAGCAAGTCCTGAAGGCGGAATTTCCCACCATGGGAACTTTCCTTCTCTTCGCTGTGCCGATGGCTGCGGAGAACGGCACGGATACGAGCCAGCAATTCCTCCGTGCCAAAGGGCTTGGTGATATAATCATTCGCGCCCAGATCCAACGCCTCCACCTTGTCCCTCTCGTTGGAACGGGCGGAAAGCACAATGATGGGCACGGTGTCTGTCTCCCGAACTTCTTGAATCAAGCTCATACCGTCTCGATCCGGCAGACCAAGATCCAAAAGGATGAGGTCCGGATGATGGGAGGCATACATCATCATGCCAAGCTCGCAGGTTTCCGCGCAGAGCACCTGATAGTCGCTGGTTTCCAGATTGGCTTTGATAAAACTTCTGATGTTGGCCTCGTCCTCTACAATCAGAATTTTGTACTTGTTATTGCCCATCGTCCTCACCCCCTCTTTCCAGAGCAAAGCGGAATACCGCGCCGCCGCCCTTCCTATTTTCCGCAGTAATCTCGCTGCCGTGCGCCTTGACGATGGCGGCGCACACGGATAGTCCGATTCCCATATTGCTGCGGGTTCCGTCCACCGGCGCGGCGGACTTTTCATAACTTCCGGTGAAAATCTTTTGAAGCGCATCCTCCGGGATGCCGCAGCCGTTGTCGGCAACCTCAAATACCGCCTTGCCTCCCACGAGAGAAACGGAAAGCGTCAGCTCCGTCATTCCTTTTGCGTGGAATACAGCGTTTTCCAGAAGATTCAGCAGCACCTGCTCAATAAGAAGCGAGTCCATGGGAATGTCCACAAACTCGTCCGGTATCTGTGTGATGACCTTCTGATTCGGATGCTTTTTGGAAAACTTCATGAGAACCGAGTCGATCAGTTCATCCAGAACGGTGGGCGTTTTCACGACCTCCACCTTCGCACCGTCGATCCTTGTGACAGACAGAAGATTCTCCACCATGCGGATGAGCCATTCGCTGTCCTCCTGAATTTCTCCCAGCAACTTGAGCTGCTGCTCCTTCGGCAGCGCGTCATACTTGGAGATCAGCGTGGAGGATGACCCGTATATGGAGGTGAGGGGTGTGCGCAGATCATGGGAGATCGCCCGCAGCAGATTGCCGCGCATTCTCTCTTTTTCGTTTTCTGAGCGCAGCTTTTCCTGATCGCGGATACGAATGTTCAGCGTACTGGTGGAAACGGCGACGATGAGCATGATGACGGCGGATAAGATACTTTCCTCTACGAAAAAGTCAAAGACATAATAAGGATAGGTGAAGGCGAAATTTACCGCGAACACGCTGACAATAGCCGAAATGATACCATAGCAATACCCGTGAGTTTTCAGTGAGATCAAAAACACACCGAAAACAAAAATCATGGGCACCAGCGTCTGCGTGGTGAATATTTTCTGAATCAGCAAATTGACGGCAAAGGCACTGCAAAAAATAAGGATCGAAAACAGAATATCTTTTTGTCGTTGGCGGCTTTTCATGGCAATCTCTCCAAAGGTGCTTTTTAACATTTTTATTATACTCCATGAGAAGAAGCGCTTCAAGATTTCTCACAGGAGGATATTGCGCCGCACTCGTTTCTTTACCGAATCTACACCGGAAAAATGCTATGATATAAGCACTCAGCAAAAAGGAGGAAGAAATCCGTGGAAAATGACAGTAGCGACGATAACGGTAACTGCTCTTATATGGTCTGTTCGTATGTGGCATATCTACGCCCTTTGCTGCGGTATCGGGTATAGGTGTGTCTTTTTTGCATGAAATGATCGTATGAACAGAACATAAAGGAGTTTGAAATGAATTATTTTGGAAGCATTTTCGCAATGGTGGCCTGCATCGTCATGTCCGCCTATTTCAGCGCCACAGAAACGGCATTCTCGTCTTTGAATAAGACCCGCCTCAAGGTGTTGGCGGACAACGGAAACAAGCGGGCAGCGCTGGCGCTCAAGCTGTCCGAAGATTATGACAAGCTGATTTCCACCATCCTGATCGGCAACAATATCGTCAATATCATGGTGGCGTCCATCGGCACACTTCTGTTCGTCGGACTTTACGGCGACATCGGCGCGACGGTTTCTACGGTCGTCGTAACGATCGTTGTTTTGATTTTTGGTGAGATCACCCCCAAGAGTGTTGCAAAGGACGCCCCTGAACGCTTTGCTTTGTTCAGCGCGCCCTTTATCCGCCTTTGGATTTGGGTGCTGACACCGTTGAATTTTCTCTTTTCCCAGTGGAAAAAGCTGGTTTCCCGCTTCTTCAAGACAGATGACGATGCAAAAATGTCCCACGAGGAACTGCTTCTTTTTATGGAGGACGTGGAGCAGGACGGCGGCATTGACGAAAACGAGGGCGAGCTGCTGCGCAATGCTCTTGAGTTCCGCGATCTGACGGCGGCAGAAATTTTGACCCATCGAATCGACTTGGAGGCCGTGGACATCGGCGAAAGCCATGAGGAAATTGCCAGAGCCTTTACGCAGTCCCGCTTTTCCCGTCTGCTGGTCTACCGGGATACCATCGATCAGATCGTCGGCGTTCTTCATCAGAAGGACTTCTATATCAACGGCAAGATGACGGATCAGCCCATTGCGGAGATCATGACGGAACCGCTGTTCGTCTATCAGCACACAAAAATCCGGGATATTTTGAAAATGCTCCAGCATCAGAAGTCCCATGTCGCCGTTGTTGTGGATGACTTTGGCGGGACGCTTGGCATTGTTACGATGGAGGATATTCTGGAAGAACTGGTCGGTGAAATTTGGGACGAACACGATGAGGTGGAAGAAGATTTTGAAAAGCTGGACGAGAATACCTACCGCGTGGACTGCTCCGTCAGCTTGGAGGATTTTATGGAATTCTTTGACGTCAAGCTGGAATCGGACAGTGTTTCCGTCGGCGGCTGGGTCATGGAGCAGCTGAATAGAGTCCCCATCAAGGGCGATTCCTTTACCGCTCAGAATTTGGAGATCACGGTCTCCGATCTGAGTGCGTACAGGGTATCCTTCATCACAGTCAGGCAATGCGACGCCTGTTTGACTTGCGCACAATAAAGCGATCGCACGATTCACAAGGAGTGAGGATGATGTCGGAAGAAGTGGTTTGCAGAAAGCGCCGCCTTTCGTCTTTTCAAATTATCATATTGGGCTTTGCTGGGGTCATTCTGCTGGGTGCGTTACTGCTGATGCTGCCGCTTTCCACAACAGCCGGGTGCGTAACGCCATTTCATGAAGCGCTTTTCACCGCGACCTCCGCTGTTTGTGTGACGGGTCTTGTGGTGCAGGATACCGGCAGCTATTGGTCGGTCTTTGGCCAGGCGGTGATCCTGACGCTGATTCAGATAGGCGGGCTCGGTGTTGTCACTGTGGCGGCATCGTTTGCGCTGCTGTCCGGGCGAAGGATTTCTCTGATGCAGCGCAGCACCATGCAGGACGCCATCTCAGCGCCGAAGGTCGGAGGGATCGTCCGGCTGACACGGTTCATCCTACGAGGGACATTTCTGATCGAACTGATCGGTGCGCTCGCCATGCTGCCGGTGTTTTGCCGCGACTACGGATGGCACGGGATCTGGATGGCGGTATTTCACTCCATCTCCGCCTTTTGCAACGCAGGGTTTGACATTCTGGGAACGAACAACAATTTGTATCCGTCCCTTACCGGTTATGTCCAAAATCCGGTGATCAATATCACGGTCATGCTGCTGATCATAACCGGCGGCATCGGATTCTTAACGTGGGATGACATTTGCGAAAACAAGCTGCATTTCCACCGTTATCGAATGCAAAGTAAGGTCATTCTCGTTACGACACTCACGCTGATCGTCCTTCCGGCGCTGTTTTTCTTCTTTGTGGACTTTGATGCCCTTCCCCTCGGAGCGCGGGTTCAGGCAGCACTGTTCCAATCGGTCACGCCGAGAACGGCGGGCTTCAACACAGTCGATCTACCCGCCATGTCCGGCGCATCGCTGGGCGTGATGATCCTTCTGATGCTCATTGGCGGCTCTCCGGGGTCTACGGCAGGCGGCATGAAAACCACCACGCTGGCAGTTCTGCTTTCCAATGCTGCCGCGACCTTCCGCCAGCGGGACAGCGCCCAGTTCTTTGGGCGCAGAGTCGATTGCGGCGCCGTCAAAACCGCCGCGACCATCCTGACGATGTACCTTGCGCTGTTCTTTGGTGGAGGCGTTTTTATCAGCGTATACGAGGATCTCCCGCTGTCCTCCTGCCTGTATGAAGCAGCGTCGGCGGTAGGCACGGTTGGACTGACATTGGGTATTACGCCGCGGCTGCATATTCCCTCGCAAATGGTATTGATCGCGCTGATGTATCTGGGCAGAGTCGGCGGGCTTACACTCATTTATGCGACGGTGTCCAGCAAGAAAATCGGCAGCGCAAAGCTGCCGCAGGAAAGCATCACGATTGGATAAGCAAAGGAGCATCTATCCCATGAAAAATGTTTTATTGATCGGAGCAGGCCGCTTCGGGCGGCATATCGCCATGCAGCTCTCTCAACTGGGGCATCAGGTCATGGCAGTCGATACCAATGAGGAACGGATCAACGATGTGCTTCCGTTTGTCACCAACGCACAGATCGGCGACAGCACCAATGCGGAGTTTCTGCGTTCGCTCGGTATCGGAAATTTTGATGTATGTTTTGTGACCATCAGCGGCAGCTTCCAGAACTCGCTGGAGACCACCTCGCTGCTGAAAGAGCTGGGTGCCAAATGCGTGGTATCCCGCGCCGAACGCGATGTGCAGGCGAAGTTTCTGCTCCGCAACGGCGCAGATAACGTGGTCTACCCTGAAAAGCAGATGGCAAAATGGGCGGCAATCCGATTCACTGCCGACCATATTTTCGACTACATAGAGATCGACGAGCAGCACGCCATCTTTGAAGTGCAGGTGCCGGAGGCGTGGATCGGGAAAAGCGTTGGTGAGCTGAACGTCCGCAGAAAGTTTGGCATCAACATTCTTGGCATCAAACGCGCAGGAAAAACGGATTTTTCCGTTACGCCGGACACCATATTGTCCGATGACATTACGATTTTGGCGTTGGGTGAGTATAAAGCCCTGCAAAAGTGCTTTCGGATTTGAAAGGGCCTCCCATACTGACAGAAAGGAAATACATGGGAAAAAAACCACAAAACACAGCCGGTGACAGAAACGAGGATCCCGCGCCGCAGGGAAGCAAGTGGCCGGACAAGACGATCATTCGCTATATTACCCGCGCACTGGTGCTGCTGATCATATTCGCATGGGCGCTGGTAAACCTTGACATTGTTTTGCGGTTTCTCGGCAAGGTGCTTGCGCTGTTCACTCCGTTCCTGATCGGCGGTGCGATTGCTTTTTTGATCAACGTAGTCCTTCGACCGTTGGAATGCTGCTGGAACAAGGTGTGCCGCAAAGCTCCTGCAAAGCTGGTCCGCCCTGTGTGCCTGACAGCAAGCACCGTACTTGTCCTTGGAATTCTGTTTGCCGTGGTGTTTATGATGATCCCCAGCCTGCGGGAATCCGGCGATGAGTTTATTCAAAACATTCCGCTCTATGTGGAAGAAATCGGGCGTTGGTGGGCAGGCATTGTCCGGTTTGCCGCAAAATATAACATCGTCCTGCCCGAATACGCCATAGACGCTGACCTGTTGATCGAGAAGGTCACCGCCTTGATCAGCGACGAGGGAAGCGGCATCCTCACCGTGACGTGGGGCGCAGCAACCTCTGTCCTGTCGGTTTTGGTGGATGTTCTCTTGGGACTTGTTTTTGCGCTGTATCTGCTTGCAAAGAAAGAAGTCATTGCAGCACATTTGAAAAAACTCATTGTGACAGTCCTTCCGCAAAAGAAGGCGCAGCGGCTTCTGAGTATTGCCTCTCTGACCAACCAGACCTTCACAAACTTTGTCAGCGGGCAGCTTACCGAAGCGGTCATCCTCGGCGTTCTGTGCTTCTTTGGAATGCTGATCCTTGGGATCCCGTATGCCGGTGCGGTCTCGGCGTTTGTGGCTGTTACTGCGCTGGTGCCGATTTTCGGCGCATGGATCGGCGGCGGTTTTGGTGCGTTTTTGATCCTGCTGGCAGAACCCGGCAAGGCTCTGTGGTTCATTCTCTTTTTGCTCGTTTTACAGCAGGTGGAGGGCAACCTGATTTATCCCAAGGTGGTCGGTAAGTCCGTTGGGCTTTCCGGACTGTTGGTGCTGATGGCTGTCACAATCGGCGGCGAAGCATTCGGCATCTTAGGGATGCTGTTCAGCGTTCCCGTCTGCGCCGTGCTGTACAGTCTTTATCTGGAGTTCATGAAGAAAGCAAGTGCTCGGCACTGAATGATTCATAACGCTAAGTGCATGAATCTTCTGAATGACCTCCTGTGATAAAAAAGCCCGCGGCGCTGTGCCAGATGCACAGTGCCGCGGGCATTCCCGTTTCCAGCGATTTAATTTTCTCCCGACAAGGGACTGTTCATAAGCTGGCACTTTTCATTTTGCGAAGCCGTGAAAAATCAATGCGTTCCGTGGTGATGTTCATTGAAAGATGAACACCATTCACGCCTCCAATAATCGCTGTTCAGCGAAGTGAATATTCGTATTCATAAACAAATTCACGGTTTTCACAACGCTTGATTCAAGGGTAGCTTTTTTTGCCTTATTCCTGTGTGACATCAAGGGAAACCGGGTTGATGATGATAACAGGCTTACCCTGCTGATGAGCATATCTGACTGTCTTTCCGGTTCCGCTGGGACTTCCATCCCAAACTGCGATCAGAACATCCGCTTGATCAACCATATAGCGGTTGCGCTTGTCCATGCAGTCAGGCGAATAGTGACTTTGGAGCATGGTTTCCTTATCGCACTGCGCAGCAATGTCATAATAGCGTTCTCGCTGTGCCATCGACCACTTAACCGCCTGAGTTTCGCAGGGAATTGCACTCTCAAGTGTAATGCTGGGATAACGAGCCTTCAAATCAAGCACGATCTCAGCCGCGTAAAGATCAACACCGAGAGCCATGCCGGTTATAAAGTGCGTGACATTTTCTGCCTCGATAAGATTGATAATTTGTTCTTTCAGTTCCTCCTTGAGCTTGACACAGCGTTCGTCATCCTCATTCATTCCGAACGGGAGGTGCTGCGGGCGATGTCCGGTAAAGGCGCAAGTTTTCATAGTTGTTCTCCATCTCCTTCTGTGTATTAAAGATTGTCTCTGTGTCTCTAATACATAGTATAGCATGGAGATATGCAGAAATCGGTCGAAAAATGGCAAAAAAATAAGACTGCGTGAAAAAACACGCAGTCCTTGGCGAACTTAGCTATTACCCGAGGTCTCCTGCTGAATCATCAGCTCAACCATCTGCAAGATACGTTTCTGTGCTTGTGGAGGCAACGAGTCAAGTTTCTCGGAAAGTTCAGACGCCTTGTAGCTCGTCGAGTGATCCAGAACGTCACAAAAGATCGCGTCAGCCGAAACCTCAAGCCCGTTGAGAAGGATAATCAACTTCTCGCAGCGAGGGAATGACATACCGCGCTCAACCGTGGAAATATAATTTGCTGTCAGCCCCGTCTTTTCCGCAAACTCTTCCTGCGAAAGACCGAGCCGTTCTCTGCATTGCTTTACTCGTTTTCCTATTCGCTTGTCAATCATAGCGCGTACCTACACCTTTTCTATAACGCTCATGATAATTATATGGATTAGAGGCATAGTAATACAGAAACGCTAACAGTGACACTATGGATTAGCGGATGAATATCGTGCAGATTTGCATACAAGATACAAAAAAAGAGCCTCTGCCGACGCCCAAAACGGGCATCGACAGAGGCTCTTGGTTTGTTTTCCGGGCATTCAAACAAGTGCCGAAATCGACCCTTATTCTCGCTCTATTGCTGGAACTGTGCGGGGAATATAATCACACTGGGCGGTCATTCCTCGTCGCTCTGAGGCTTGCAATCACAGGCTTTTTCGCCCCCTAACTGTCTACACCGCGATGCCTTGCGGGAGAAGTGCGGACAGGCGATGAGATCCGCACGGAAGCTCTGCTTGCAGCTATGGACGCAGCGGACGCAGAAGCGGTTATACTTCCGGCGTCCGCTATCTCCTATGAAGAACGACCACTCCTGCCGCCACTTCTGGCTTCTGCTCACAGCTCAATCTCTCCTTTGTGCTTTTGGGGAGGGCAGCATTCCTTCTGCTTTTCAGCCTTTGCGGACTTGAGCCTGTCCATGATGGAGGACTTTTCGCCCCTTTCGGGGGCTTTGACCTCTGCGGTCTTGTCCTCCTTCGGACCGTTGTTGATGATCCCATCAATCATGCCGTAGTCATCCTCCATCGACATCTCCGCCGCCTTGAGGTAGTTTTCCTTCTCAAGAGCTGCCATCCAGCTTTCCTTGCTGATACCGAGCATTCCGCCCTTTGCCGCATGATCGGCAATCTCTTTTGCATCTACGCACAAGCCCTCGGTGTTATCGGAATAGAGACGGTAAACCTCGCAGCCCTTCTCCAAAGCCTTCTCAGCCGCCTCCTGACCAGCGGGAAGAACACCAGCCCATGCGTAGCCGTAGTCCTTCATATCCTGAACGGAGAGCGCGGGATCGGGCATTTCCGGCACTTCCTTGACTTCAAGGTCAAGAAGGCGGAGTGTGTCATCGTCAAAGCCGTTGTAGACATCATCAAGGACGAGCTTGCCGCGCTCATCGACAATGATACAGGCAGCTTCATCGCCGTAGGTGTCATGCTCCATCAGATAAAAGCTGTGACCGCCGACTTCGTGCTGGTCAATGGTGTGCCACGTTCCGATATGACCGGCAACCGTCAGACCGGAGGTGTCGGCATTCATCTCAAAGTCCTTCTGCTCGATGCTTTCCTGCTTCTGCTGCTCCTTCGAGATCATGGGGATCGCAACAATCTTATCGCCCAACTTAACAAACTGCTCCGGCACCTTGAAGTGGTCAGAGAACTTCTGCATCTGCTCTACGGTCAGAGAGCCGAAGCTGT
>USHP01000047.1 GCA_900554625.1 uncultured Eubacteriales bacterium
GATGTCTCCCATCCACCATCATTTTGAGATGTGCGGATGGAAGGAAGAAAAAATCGTTCTGACCTTTGCCGGTGTATCGGCGGTGATGTGCCTGCTGGCCTGGATTGGTATTTCCGGACTGATTGGCTGAAAACTGTGGAGGATCGAGAGAACCTTTTTCAATAAGGAAAGGAGCTTCTTATGGCAGCGGAGCGTAAACTCCATGCCAAAGAGGACCGCCGCCGGAAGCTGTCGGCGGTGGAAAGTGTAGACTATCCGTTTTTGCTGCTGGTATTGCTGCTGCTGACGGTGGGGCTTGCCATGCTGTATTCGGCGAGCTTTGCCCAGAGCCAATACGATACCAGCTACGCAATCACAACCAAGTACCTGCAAAAGCAGGGGGTATGCGCCGCAATCGGACTGGCTGCCATGTACTTTTTCAGCCGGATTCCAGCGGGCGTGTGGCACCGGGTGGCCTGGCCGCTGTATGGCGTCAGCATTGTGCTGCTGCTGTCGGTTCTGCTCATCGGGGAAGAGGTCAACGGCGCCAAACGATGGATCAACCTGGCGGGCATTCAGTTTCAGCCCTCTGAAATTGCGAAGTTTACCATGATTGTGCTCTTTGCCCGGCTGACCCGGGGATTCGGTCAGCGGGCACAGGACTTCCGCTACGGCGTGATGGGCTTCGGTATGGCGCTGATGGGAATCTTGGTTCCCCTGGCGCTGGAGAAGCACCTGAGCGCCATCATGCTCATGGGCATGGTGGCGGTGGTGATGATGTTCGTTGCCGGCACCAGTCCCAAATGGCTTCTGGCAGGGGCGGCGGCAGCGGCGGTATTCGTGGTGATTTACATCACCTTTATGGGTTACGCCGGTGACCGGGTCACGGCCTGGCTCCATCCGGAGCAGGACCCGGGAGATACGGGCTATCAGATTCTGCAGTCGCTGTACGCCATTGGCTCCGGCGGACTGTTTGGCCTGGGCTATGGCAAATCCCGGCAGAAATATCTGTATCTGCCCTTTCAGTATAACGACTACATCTTCGCCATTTGCTGCGAAGAATTGGGGCTGGTGGGTGCATTGGCCATTGCGGCACTGTTTGCCGTGACCATTTTGCGGGGCTACTGGATTGCGCTGCACGCCCGGGACCGGTTTTCTACGGTTCTGGCGGCGGGGCTTACCACCCTGATTGCGGTCCAGACCATTTTGAATCTTTGCGTTGTCACGAATCTGCTTCCCTCCACCGGGATTGCCTTGCCGTTCTTTTCCTACGGCGGCACGGCTCTGGCGGTGAATCTGGGGGAAATGGGAATCGTTTTAAGTATATCCAGACACAGAAATCAGAGAAAAATCCAGGAGGAAATCCAATGAATCTGATCTTTACCTGCGGCGGAACCGCCGGACACATCAATCCGGCCATTGCCGTTGCCAATATGATGAAGGAGCGACACCCGGATTGCAACATCCTGTTTATCGGCGCCTGCGGTCATATGGAAGAAAAGCTGGTTCCCCAGGCAGGGTATCCGGTGAAATGCCTGCCCGGCTCCGGCCTGTGCCGGGGAAAAAACCTGGCTGCCGTAAAAAAGAACCTCCACGCTGTGGAGTGCGTGCTGGAGGCGGTTCGGGCCTGTAAGGCAATTTTCCGGGAGTTTAAGCCCGATGTGGTCATCGGTACCGGCGGCTATGCCAGCTTCCCGGCACTGTATGCCGCCCAGGCTATGGGAATCCCTACCTGCGTCCATGAAAGCAACGCCGTCCCCGGCGTGACCACCAAGCTGGCTGCCAATAAGGCCAGCCGGGTACTGGTTGCCTTTGAGGAAAGCGTCCAGCACTACAAGCACCCGGAGAAGGTGGAAGTGGTGGGCATGCCGGTACGGCAGGAGTTCCTGTTCACCACCAAGGAACAGGCCCGGAAGGAACTGGGCTTGGAAGGCCCCGTGGTGGTGTCCGCCTTCGGCAGTCAGGGCGCCAAGGTGATGAACGAGACCATCGCCGACATGATGGTCCTGGAGCAGAAGGACAATTTCCCCTTCCACCACATCCACGCCACCGGCAGCTTCGGCAGAGAGTGGATGCCCCAGCGGGTGAAGGACAACGGCGTGGACTATCAGAACTGTCCTGCCCTGGATATCCGGGAGTATATCTATGATATGCCTCTGGAGATGGCAGCAGCCGATGTGGTCATCGGCCGGGCAGGCTCCGCTACCTGCAACGAGATTGCCGCAGCAGGAACACCCTGCATTCTGATTCCCTCTCCCAACGTGACCAACAATCATCAGGAGAAAAATGCCCGGGTTCTGGAGGCAGGCGGCGGCGCCGTGGTGCTGCTGGAGAAGGACTGCACTCCCCAGACCCTGTACGGACTGATCCGGGAACTGCTGGCGGACGAAAGCCGCCGGGAGGAGATGTCCAAGAAGCTTCACAGCATGGTGCGGCTGGATTCCACCCAGCGCATCTGCCAGATTGTGGAGGAGCTGTCCCAGCGCTAAGACCCCAGGAGGAACAATATGGATACAACACGAAAGAACCGGGAACCCGGACGAGACCGCCAGGAGGGGAAGGAAACCCCGCGGAAGCGTCCGGCTGCGGAGGAAAAAAAGACTCGCCCGGCCCAGGAAAAATCCCAGCGGCGTCCTGCCCAGCGCAGCACCGCCGACCAACGGGAGCAAAGAAAACGAACAGCACAGCAGCCGAAGGAAGCCCCGGCCCGGAAGCCAAGACAGGCGGAAGCCGGCCAGGAGGAAGCTGCCAAAAGCCGGCCGGCCAGCCGCCAGGAGAAAGAAGCCCAGCGGCCCGCCAAGCAGAAGCGCGCTCCTGCCAAAGAAGAAACCCGGAAAGCTCCTTCCCGGAGCCCAAAAGCAAAATCGGAAGCCCAGCCCCGGCAGAAACGCCCGGCCAGAGCAAGTGAGCCTTCGGATCTGTCTTCCAAGAAACGGGCCTACGGAAACAGCAAACCCAAGAAAAAACCGTTGGTGATCCGGGCCCTGGACTTTTTTGATAACTTCCAGGCAAAGCGCAGAGCAGCCCGGAATGCACCGGAAAAAAGCGGCCGCAAAAAAACATCTCGCCCCGGTCAGCCTGTGCCGGTGATCATCTACACCCAGCCCAAGGCATTCAACCTGTCCCGACTGCTGATTCAGATGCTGACAGTGGCCGCAGTGGTGGCGGCTTTGGTTTTGGGACTGTCGGTGTTCTTTAAGGTGGAGACCATTACGGTAACGGGAGCGGAAACCTACAGTGCCTGGTCGGTGCGGGAAGCTTCCGGCATCAATGAAGGCGACAACCTGCTCACCTTCAGCCACGCCCGTGCCGGTGCGTTGATCAAAGCCAATTTGCCCTATGTGAAAACCGTGCGCTTCGGTATAAAACTACCGGATACGGTCAATATTATCATCGAAGAAGAGGATGTGGTTTACGCCATTAAGGATACCACCGGTACCTGGTGGCTGATGAACTCCGGCGGCCGCATTGTGGAGCAGGCCAACGGAAGCAAGGCATCCAATCATACCCAGGTTCTGGGAGTGACACTGGAAAATCCCTCCGCCGGCAGCCTGGCCATTGCCAAGGAAAATGTTCCCACGGCAACAGACCCCAGCGGTGAGGCAGTACCGGTGACCAACACCGGAGCCCAGCGGCTGAACGCAGCCATGCAGATTCTGCAGGCGCTGGAAGCCAACGATATCGTCGGTGAAGCGGCCAGTGTGGATGTAACCCGGCTGGAGGATATCATCCTGTGGTATGGCTCCCGGTATCAGGTCAACCTGGGAGATTCCACCAATCTGGATTATAAAATCGACTGCATGAGCGACGTTATTTTGCAGTTGAGTGAATTTGAATCCGGTGTTTTGGACATCAGTTTTACCATCTGGCCGGATCAGGTTATCTATACGCCTTTCACCTAAGATGTAATAATTCTGTAAATAATTTGCCGAATTCTGAGATTTTCTATTGACCAATTTAAAAAATAAGGATAGAATGTAAAAAGCATGAGTAATAAAACGAGGCGGAAGCGGCGTTCCCGTAACTGCGAACAGATACATAGGAGGAAGAGTGTTATGTCCGAAAATATGCAGGATCGCGTTGTGAAAATCAAAGTGATCGGTGTCGGCGGCGCCGGCAATAACGTTATTAACCGCATGATCGAAGCTGGTGTCAGCGGCGTGGACTTCGTCGTGGTGAACACCGATAAGCAGGATCTGAATAAATCCGTTTGTAAGAATAAAATCCAGATCGGTGAGAAGCTCACCGGTGGTATGGGCGCCGGCTCCAAGCCGGAAATCGGCCGCAAATCCGCTGAGGAATCCCGGGCTGCCATTGCCAAGGCCCTGGAGAACACCGACATGGTCTTCATCACCGCCGGTATGGGCGGCGGCACCGGCACCGGCGCAGCTCCCATTGTGGCTGACCTGGCCCACGAGGCAGGCATCCTGACCGTAGGCGTTGTGACCAAGCCCTTTAAGTTTGAGGGCGCCAACCGGATGCGTCAGGCTGAGCAGGGCATTGCCGATCTCAACGGCAAGGTGGACTCCCTGATTATCATCCCCAATGACCGTCTGAAGTACGTTACCGACCAGAAGATTACCTTTGCCAACGCTTTCGGCATTGCCGATGATGTGCTGAAGCAGGCCGTTACTTCGATTTCCGAACTGGTCGGCTTCTGCCAGAATGTTATCATCAACCTGGACTTTGCCGACGTTTCCGCCGTTATGAAGGATGCTGGCCGGGCACATATGGGTGTGGGCACCGCTTCCGGCCGTGAGAAGGCAGAGCAGGCCGCTACCGCCGCCGTTTCCAGCCCCCTGCTGGAGACCTCTATCAACGGCGCTACCGGTGTGCTGGTGAATGTCACCGGTTCTTCCGAGATGACCCTGGATGATGTGGAGACCGCTGCCGGTATCGTGCAGGAGGCTGCCAATCCCGATGCCAACATCATCTTCGGTGCCACCGTTGCCGACGGCTTCCAGGATGAGATGCGGGTTACCGTTATCGCAACTGGCTTTGAGCTGAAGCCGGAGACCTTTGCGCCCAAGGCTGCTGCTGGCGCCAAGAGCGTTGCGCCTTCCGCTCCCAGCTTCGTGCCGGAGGACATCGATACCCCCGTTGTTGCTTCCAAGCAGCCCAGCAAGCCTGCGGATATGAGCGACATCGACGAGATCTTCAGCATCTTCAAGCGCTAAGTGCTGCTTTCTTGCATCCCGGCCCGAAGGAGCCGGGATGCTTTGCTGTATGATCGAAAGGAGAGAATGCTGTGGGAGCTTATGAGGCTCTGGCGGCCAGCTATGACCGCCTGACCAACGATGTGGACTACGAGGCCACCGTGGAATTTTACCAGCAGATACTGGATAGGGAAGGGCTGAAGCCCAGAACCGCTGTGGATCTTGCCTGCGGAACCGGCTCCGTTACGGCCATTCTGGCCCGGAAGGGGCTGGAAGTGCTGGGGGTGGACCTGTCTGAGGAAATGCTGACACAGGCGGTTCAGAAGGTGCAGGACATGGAGCACCCGCCCCGGTTCATTTGCCAGCCCCTGCAGGAACTTCAGCTGGCCAGAGGGGTTGAACTGGCGGTTTGCGCTTTGGACAGCCTGGACTATATCCTGAACCCGACGGACTGCGCCCAGGCCATCCGGCGGGCCTACAAAGCCCTGAACCCCGGGGGAATCTTCATTTTTGACGTGAATACCCCGGAGAAGCTCCGGGCCATGGACGGCCAGGTGTTTCTGGACGAGGATGAGGATGTGTACTGCGTCTGGCGGGGAGAATTTGACGAAGAAAGCAATATCTGCTCGTACGGTATGGACCTGTTCCAGCGTCAGGGAACTCTCTGGCAGCGTAGCTTTGAGGAGCATCAGGAATATGCCTACTCCCAGGAGCAGCTGGTGGGATACCTGAAAGACGCCGGTTTCGGCGGGATTGCGGTCTATGGAGATCGCCGCCTGCAGCCGCCGGAAGAAGGGGAGCAGCGCATTTACATCAAGGCAAGAAAAGGCCGGATTCACTTCGGCAAAAGGTGAGATTACCTTACCATAGATTATCAAAGGAGGAAGCGGCAGCTTTGCCGCAGCAAAATATGAACGATTACTTAGTTCGTGGAATGACCATGGATGGCTCTGTGAAGGTGGTAGCCATCCGTTCTACAGAGCTGGTTCGCCGTGGAGCACAAATCCAGGGCACCACACCCAACGCTACAGCGGCCTTCGGACGGGCGCTGACGGCAGCTTCCATGATGGGCAATATGCAGAAGGTGGACAATGGCTCCATGACCCTGCAGATCCGGGGCGGCGGCCCCATCGGTACCATCACCGTGGTATCTGACCCCATCGGCAATGTCCGGGGCTGTGTGACGGAGCCGAAGGTGCCCCTGGTGGAAAAGCGCCCGGGGAAGCTGGATGTGGGCGCTACAGTCGGAACCGACGGCACCATCACCGTCATCCGGGATTTGCAGTTGAAGGAACCCTACATCGGCTCGACCGAGCTGGTTTCCGGAGAGATTGGCGATGATGTGACGGCATACTTTGCCCAGAGTGAGCAGACCCCCACAGCCTGTGCCCTGGGTGTGCTGGTTGACCGGGATCAGCAGGTGAAGGTTGCCGGCGGATATCTGATTCAGCTGCTGCCGGGCGCACCGGAGGAAGTCATTGACAAGCTGGAAAAGGGCATCCAGGAAGCCGGTGCTGTGACTGCTATGCTGGAAGCCGGACTGACCCCCGAGGACATCCTGGGTCAGGTCTGCGGAGATCTGGGTGTGGTGTTTATGGAGACCACGGAAGTGTCCTATAAGTGCTACTGCTCCCGGGATCGGGTGGAGAGCGCCCTGATCAGCCTGGGCAGGGAAGAGCTGACCCAGATTGTGGAGGAAGGAAAGTCCTTCCCTGTAGAATGCCAGTTCTGTGACACCGTCTATACCTTCACGCCGGAGGATATCCGGAATCTGCTGGAAAAAGTTTAAGATTTGACCATAATGGTGGGATGAAACCGGAAAAACAGGTCCTTAAAAATAATGTGGAAAAAAACGGGAAAAAATAAAAAAAGTCCTTGACAAGTAGAGGATTCCCGTGTATAATAAACCACGTCGCTGAGGTGAGCAGCCAAAGCGAAGGATCTGGGAGCATAGCTCAGCTGGGAGAGCACATGCCTTACAAGCATGGGGTCACAGGTTCGAGCCCTGTTGTTCCCACCATAATTTGGCCCGGTGGTGCAGTCGGTTAGCACGCCAGCCTGTCACGCTGGAGGTCGACGGTTCGAGTCCGTTCCGGGTCGCCAAGAAAAACAGCCATCCCAATCGGGGTGGCTGTTTTCTTATGCTTTTTATTTCCTGCGAAGGTGTTTTTTGATGATTCTGGACGGACATTCAAAAATACCGGCAGCTGCCAGAGAAATCGCCGCAATTACCAGAGGCTCCAGGTAAGCGCCCACTTTGGGGAACATGGCCAAAAACGGTTCCCGGAAAAATTGCCCGAAAACCAGATACAGGGGCAGATGCAGCAGATAAATCCACATGGACAGTGCTCCCAATGTACGTGCGGTCTTTTCTTTCAGGAAGGGAACTTGAGGATGGGAGATCATCAGAAGCATCAGCGCGACAACCTCGAAAATAGTGCCGAAGGGCAGTGTCCCAATACCCAGAGAGTTCCACTGCAGGACACTCAGCAGCATTCCCAGCACCATGACGCCTGCCAGTTTCCAGACGGAAGAAGAGAAAATGCGAAGAATCTGCTGCTGATATTGGTGGATAAACACACCGGATGCAAACAGCGGCAGACCAAAGAACCATCCGTTGCGCATTTGAATTCCCAATTCTGCAGCTCCGGATGCGGGCGCGATGATATCCAGGGCAAAGAAGATAGAAAACAAAGTGCCGCCCAGAACATAAAAGCCTTTGTAACTTGTATGGCACTCCTCCTGGAACCGCACAAACAGCCAGAATACCAGGTAGCATACCATCATGGCACACAAATACCACAGGTGGCCGGTATAAGGCGGAATCTGCAGAATCAGCAGCCGCAGGATTTCATCGGATTCCGGAATTAACGTGAGTAAATGGGCGATGGTGCTGCCACCGTTGAGTTCAATGGTGACGCAATCACAAAACTGACGAAACAGTGCACCAATGAGAAACAGCGTGAGAATATGCTTCAATCGGCGCAGGACTTGTCTGCTGCTGGCCTGATAGTTAAAATATCCCGATATCATGAAGAACATCGGAACTGCGAATCGGGCCAGGCAATCAACCAAACCTCCCGGTTTCCCGGGGAAGGGCGCATGAATGAACACAACAAAAAAGGATGCAATAAATTTGCAAAGCTCCATGGTTTGGTTGCGCTTTGGGATAACGCTGGATTTGCCGGTAGCATCCGCAGATACAGCAATGGCGGACATAGCTTTCCTCCTCTTTCTATAGATGAATCAAGGGAATACAGAGAAATTTTACAATACAACCGTGCATTTTGCAAGGGCTTCAGAAAAACAGCAGGCATCGTCCTTTGTTCGGGCGATGCCTGCGTTTTTTAGTATTCTCCCAGCCAGCGGCCGGAGGTAGTTTCCACGGCTTTGCCGGCGGCAAGGCTTTTGGGAACATCCAGAATCCGCTGATTTTTGCTTCCCCGGAAGGGAACTTCCAGACTTTTCTGCTCCAGCAGGAAGGGGCCGTCAATGAGAATGTCGATGGCTTCCAGAAGCTCCCGCTGCTCCGCCGTACCAGTCAGCAGCTGCTCGAAGGTGTAGCCGGTGTAGGAGGCTACCTCATACCCAGCCTCCTTGAGAAGCCGGGCCAGGCGGGCAAATCCAGCTGCCTGGGCGAAGGGCTCTCCGCCGGAGAAGGTCACGCCCCGGCACAGGGGATTGGAGCGGGCAATCTCCACAATAGTTTCTTCCTCCATGGGGGTGCCGCCCTGGAAGGGCCAGGTTTCCGGGTTGTGACAGCCATTGCAGTGGTGGGGGCATCCCTGACTGAACACGCACAGACGAATGCCGGGGCCGTCCACAATGCTGTCGCTGACGATGCCGCTTAACTTAAGCATGGCCGTTCATGCTGTGCTTGACCCGGTCCCGCTCCTCGGCCCGCTTGGCGTCGTTCCACTTGTCCATGGTGCCTACCAGGTAGCCGGTGATCCGGCGGATGCGCTCGAAGCCAACACCCTGGCCCAGCTTTTCACTCTTGCTCTTTACAGTCATAACAATCCCTCCTGAGATGAAAAATGTTTATTCAATGCCCTGGAAAGCAGGCATCTGCGGATATTTGCGCTTCAATTCTTCCACCCGCTCCGGCGGAATTTCTTCGCCTTCCCGGCGTCCGCAGCGAGGACAGACATCTCCGATGATGCCCACATAGCCGCAGATGGGGTCCCGGTCCACGGGATGGTTGATGCTGCCGTAGCCGATGCCAAAATCGTGCATGCAGCGCACCACCGATTCAAAGGCCTCCACGTTCCGGGCAGTGTCGCCGTCCAGCTCTACATAGCTGATGTGTCCGGCGTTACACAGGGCGTGGTAGGGCGCTTCCAGCCGGATCTTGTCATAGACGGAAATGGGGAACCACACCGGGATGTGGAAGGAGTTGGTGTAGTACTCC
>USHP01000048.1 GCA_900554625.1 uncultured Eubacteriales bacterium
CAGTTGGCTTGCCGGCTTCGGGAGCAGTGGTAGCTTCCGCAGCTGCCTGAGTGCCTTCGCTGGTGGAGTTGCTGACGACGTTCTTCTGACCGCAAGCGACCAGAGCAAACACCATCACAACAGCCAGAGCAGCGCACAGCAGTTTTCTCATGTTCATGTTTTTCTTCCTTTCTTTTTTTTGCCTGATTCCCCGGAGGACACCGTGGGCGGACATGCCCAAACACTACGCCGGTGTCCATGCGATGAAATCTAATGTATTTTATCAGAAAATACCGAAACAATCAAGAGGTAAGGCGCATTTCCTTAAAAAATATTGAATATTGTCGCAAAAAAATCTTTTCCTTGCAAATTCTTTCTCTCGAAAGCATTTGTCTTTGCATCGCATACATTTTGCATAAAAAAAGAAAAATATTGCATTGATACCTCAATTATGATACAATCCCTGCAGAAATATACTGCCACCGGGCAGCAAGATGGTTGCAGCATCTGAATTTACGGCGTTAGGTCATTGCAGTCGTAAAGAAGGGTGCTGTTTTTTTACAGGAGGACAATATGGAAAAACAGCTTAGACGCTATATCCTGCCAAACATACTGGCGATGGTGGGCATTTCCTGCTATGTGCTGGCAGACACCTTCTTCATTTCTCTCCAGGCCGGTGCCGACGGCATCACAGCACTGAATCTGACCCTGCCGCTGTACGCACTGATGTTTGCCCTGGGTGCTATGGTGGGCATCGGCTCTGCCACCCGGTATTCTCTGTGCAAATCCTTTTCCCCGGAGGAGGCGCTGAGTTACTTTTTTAATTCTCTGTTCTGGACACTGCTGCTGAGTCTGCCCTTCGTAGCTGCCGGAATCTTTGCACCGGACACCGTTCTGCGGTGGATGGGCGCTGACGATACCATCGTTGCCATCGGCACTTCCTACATTCAAATTGCTCTGTGCTATGCACCCTTCTTTATGCTCAACTACACCTTCACCGCCTTTGTCCGCAACGACAACGCTCCCAACATTGCCATGACCGCCACTTTGGTCAGCGGTATGTTCAACATTGTATTTGACTACATCTTTATGTTCCCCATGGGCCTGGGAATGGTAGGCGCCGCCCTGGCCACAGGCATCTCTCCCATTGTCAGCATAAGCATCTGCATGGTGCATTATCTGTCCGCCAAAAATAACGTAAAATTCCGCTGGCAGGTACCTTCTTTTACAAAGCTTGTTCGCTCCTGCGTGCTGGGATTTGTAGCCTTCGTTGGAGAAATTTCCAGCGGCCTGACCACCATGGTCTTCAACTTCCTGCTGCTGGGTCTGGGAGGAAATATCGCCGTAGCAGCCTACGGCGTGGTTGCCAACATCGCCCTGGTGGGCACAGCCCTCTTTAACGGAATTTCCCAAGGCCTCCAACCCCTGGCCAGTCTGGTTCACGGCCAGGCCGACACCCAGGGAGAAACCCAGATCTACCGGTATTCTCTGCGCATCGGCATGGGGATTGCCCTGGTGCTGGTGGCGTCGGTATGGATTTGGGGCGACGAAATGGTTGCCCTGTTCAACAGTGAAGGCTCTTCCCAGCTGGCCGGCTATGCCGGCCCGGGAATCCGGCTGTATTTTCTGGGATTTCTCTGTGCTGTGGTCAATATCATTCAGGCAGGTTTTTTCAGCGCCATCGGCAAAGGGCTGGCCTCTTCGGCCATCGCATTCTGCCGGGGCGTGGGAGCGATTGTGATCTTTGCCTTTGTACTGTCCAATGCCTTCGGCATCACCGGCGTATGGCTGGCGTTTCCTGCGGCGGAAATCTTCACTTTCCTGCTGACCATTCTCCTGCGCAGGCGTTTTTCCCGCAATTTTTGACAAGCCCCGGGGAACATGGTATAATATATAGTATCATCTGCGGAAAGGAGCGATGTTATGCGTCCCCATGATCCCGGCACTCTTCCAGGCTCCGTCATTTACGCCAACATTCTGTGACATACGCCTTCTTCTGTCCCTTTCTATCCCCTGTTTCTGGGCGAATTCAAGTGCAACAGCCAGTACAGTGTTGACCGCAAATCCTATGACAGCTTCATTCTGATCTATGTAAAATCCGGAGAAGGATGCGCCAAAGCCCAGGGTAACTACTACCCTCTGCAAGCCGGGGACATCCTCCTTCTGGACTGCTACATTCCCCACAAATACGGCACCAACACCTATTGGGAGATTCAGTGGATTCATTTTACGGCCCTATGGCCCGTCCCTATTTTGACCGGATCTGCAAAAACGGGCAGCTTCTTCGTATCGCCAACCACTACCCCGCAACCCACGATCTGCGTAAGCTGCTGCGGGCCTACGAAACCGGTGCCAGCACTTCCGATATTCTCCTGGCAAAGCAGATCACCGATTTGCTGACCAGTGTCATCCTGGCCGGAGACAACGAGCGGCTGTCCCACGGCGCTACCATTATTGATGACTGTGTGCGCTATATCAGCAGCAATCTGGACAAGGACATTTCTGTGGAACAGCTGGCAAAAGAATTTTCCCTGAGCCCGTACTATTTTTCCCGGCTGTTCAAGCAGGAAACCGGCGTATCCCCCCACAAGTATCTGGTCATGGTGCGGCTGGACTTTTCCCGTTACATTCTGCGCACCAGCAACCTGACCATCAAAGAGACTGCCTTCCGCTGCGGCTTCAACAGCGAGAGCAATTTCTGCACACGCTTCCGCAGCACCTTTGGCATGACCCCTCAGGAATTTCGTAAATCCATATAAATACATCATATATAAAGTAAGCGGTGCGCCGATTGGCGCACCGCTTTGTTATGGGGTGAGAATTATTCAGCGTACTTGCCCATGACTTCCACGTAGTTATCGGGGGTGACAACCACGGCGTCAACAGCAGTCTCCTTGGGAGGCTCCTTGCCTTCGATGAGCTGCAGCAGGACATCGATGGAACCAGCGCCCACGGACTCAGCGGAGAAGTAAGCGGAAGCCTTCACGCAGGAGCCGCCGTCCTTCTTGAACTCGTCCTTAGCCATGTAACCGCCCAGACCAACAACACAAGCATTGGCATCCAGGCCAGCGCTCTCCAGAGCACGGGCAGCGCCGATGCAGCCTTCTTCGTTAGCACCGGTGACCAGCCAGGTCTTGATCTCGGGATGAGCAGTGATCACAGCAGCAGCCTTGGCAGCGTCGCCTTCGTCGATGAACCAAGTCTGGTCGCCAGCCTTGTAGATGCCGTAGATGACACCCTTCTCGCCAGCAGCAGCGGCAGCTTCGGTTTCACCGGCAGCCTCGGTTTCGCCGGCGGGGGCAGCGGTGGTTTCCTGCTTTGCTTCGGTGGGCTTGGCTTCAGCGGGATCGCTGCAGGCAACCAGACCGACCAGCATGGTCAGAGCCAGAACCAGTGCGAACAGTTTCTTCATTTTTTCGTCCTCCGTCAAATGAATTTTTATTCCAAAGCCGCTTTTGCGGCATATGGACAGCGAAAATATCAGGCGTTCTTCTTGCTGGCTTCCAGCAGGCTGCGCTCCCGGTTGCGCTTACGGATAAAGTCGGAAGTCAGAGCGAACAGCAGCAGGCCGCCGCGAGCCACATACTGCCAGAAGGTGGGGATATCCACCATGGTCAGGCCGGTATTGAAGGACTGAATCAGGAACACGCCCAGCACGGTACCAACCATGCCGCCGACACCACCGCTCAAGGACACACCGCCCAAGACAACTGCGGTGATGGCGTCAAACTCCAGGTTGACGTTGGCGGAGGGCTGTCCGGAGTTCATACGAGCAGCGGACAGTGCGCCGCCGATGGCACAGAAAATACCCATAACCACATAGCAAATCAAAATGGACTTCTGGGGGTTCAGGCCTGCCAGCCGGGCTGCGTCAGCGTTGCCGCCGATGGCATAGATGCTGCGTCCGAAGCGAGTCTTGGACAGGATAAAGCCAAAAATAACAAAGGCAATGATGGTAACCCACACGAAAATGGGAATGTCCAGGAAACGCAGGCGGCCAATCTTCAGGAAGGTCGGCTCGCTGATGGCAATGGGGCGGCCATCACAGAGAATGTAAGCAAAGCCGCGGACAACAGACTGGGTAACCAGGGTCGCGATAAAGGCTTCCAGCTTGATCTTGTTGACCATCCAGGCATTGAACAGTCCTACGCAAGCACCGATGCACACCGTCAGCGCCAGAGCAGCCCACAGGTTGATACCCCAGCTCAGCAGCAGCGCCATCAGGACACCGGACAGTGCAGCCAGAGATCCGGGAGACAGATCGTTCTGACCGGCAATAATCAGGAAAGTATGTCCGATTGCCACCAGGCCGACCAGATGACAGGCCACCAGGATATTGACAAAGTTGGTCCAGCCGAAGAAGTTCTTGTTCAGTGCGGTGAAAACGGCATAAACCACCACAATCGCACCAATCAAGATCAGTTTGTCACCGCCGAACACCTGGCCCAGCCGGGTATTCGACAATTTTTTCCTATTGTTGCTCATGCTCTCTCCTCCACTTTGTTAGCACCGTCTTTCTCAATCATGCCCAGGCCCAGCAGCCGGTCTTCCGTAGCGTCCGACCGGAGAACTTCGCCGGCGATTTCCTTGCCCCGCATGACAATGATCCGGTCGGACAGGCCGATGACTTCCGGAAGTTCGGAAGAAATCAGGATCACGCCCAGTCCCTGCTTGGCAAAATCACAGATCATCTGATAGAACTCCGCCTTGGCACCCACGTCGATGCCCTTGGTAGGCTCGTCCAGAATCAGAACCTTGGGATTGGTAGCCATCCACCGGGCAACAATGCACTTCTGCTGGTTGCCGCCGGACAGTTCCACAATTTTCTTATCCGCAGAGGGAGTCTTGATCCGGAAATCCTGAATGCTCTTTTCTGCGGTTTCCAACTCATCCTTGCGCCGGATGACGCCCAGCTTGTTGGCGTGCTGATCCAGCAGGGAGATGTTGATATTGCCGGTGATATCCAGGTTGGCCAAGATGCCCTGCAGCTTCCGGTCCTCCGGCACCAGCACAATGCCGTGCTTCATGGCGTCGTAGGGAGAGCGGATTTTCAGCTTTTTCCCTTCCAGATACACTTCGCCAGTGAGCATCTTATCTGCACCGATGATGGCCCGCATGGCTTCCGTCCGTCCGGCACCAACCAGACCGGAGAAGCCCAGCACCTCGCCTTTGTGCAGCGTGAAGGAAACTTCTTTTACATAATCCGAGCTGATCCGCTCCACCCGGAGCAGTTCCTCGCCGATGTTGTTATTCCGGTTCAGGTTTGCGTAAATATCGCCCAGGTTCCGGCCTACCATCATCCGGATCATTTCATTTTCCGGCGTGGTCTTGGCATCCACGGTATCCACATAGCGGCCATCTTTGAAGATCGCCACCTTATCGGCGATGGTGCGAATCTCGCTCATACGGTGGGAAACGTAAATGATGATCTTGCCTTCCGCCTTCAGCTTGCGGATGATTCCGAACAGACTGTCAATTTCCGCATTGGAAAGACTGGCGGTGGGCTCGTCAAAGCAGATGACCTTCAGGTTTTCCCGGCTGTAAGCCTTCATGATTTCCACCATCTGCTGGTAAGCAATGCTCAGATCCTTGACCTTGGTGGTGGCCTTGATGGGAAGGCCGAAGTCCTCAATAATCTTCTGGGCCATCTGGTTTGCCTTCCGGGTGTCAATCATCACACCCTTGGTAGGCATCCGGCCCAGGTAAATGTTTTCCGCCACGCTCAGCTCCAGCAGAATCTGCCGTTCCTGGTAGATAATGCTGATACCGGCCTCGATTGCCTCCTGGGGGGAGCGGAAATGGGCCAGGCTTCCATCCAGCCAGTACTCACCCTCGTCCGGCTGATAGTCGCCGTTGAGGGTTTTCAGCAAGGTGGATTTTCCTGCACCGTTCTCCCCAAGAAACGCCAGCACTTCACCGCCGAAGGCCTGAAAACTGACATTATCCAGTGCTTTCACGCCAGGAAAGTACTTGGAAATGTGCTTGAACTCCAGTGTATACTGCATCGTTTCCCCTTCCTTCTGTCCGTTCGTCTTATGCAAGCCGACCAAGCTTCTATGCAATATGAATAAGAATCAAATCCATACGCACCTACTCTTTATAGGAATCATACACGAATTTTGTCTGGAATGCTAGTATCTGCTATTGACCCATCTTGCCCCTGTATTGCTCAAAATTGCTCTAAGTCGTTTCCCAATCTTTGTCGTTTTTTGTCACAATCCACAAATATCCGGACGGATATTCCCGGCGATTGGGAGAAAAAACTTTCAAATGGCCAAAATATACGGCAAAACCGCCGGGAAATCTTTCTGTTTTTCGGCAGCAGTCCAGCATTGTCCGCCCCTGCCGCTACGTCTGGGCCAATGGTCTGCGCAACGCAGCATTCCTTTTTTCATTGTTCAAATCTGCGCCGCACTTCTGCGGGGAAGGCGGGTCTGCTCCCCGTCAAACCGCTACCACAGATTGATGTATTTGCGATACTGGGTAGGCGCCATGCCATATTTTTCCTTAAAGGCTTTGCTGAAATGATACTGATTGGCAAACCCGCTTCGGTTGGCAATCTGGCTCAGAGGCCAGGCGGATTGCAGCAGCAGATTTCCCGCATATTCCAGTTTGATGTTGATGATGAACTGTTTCGGCGTTTGCCCCACGGTTTTGACGAACAGGTTCCGCAGCGTCCGCTCCTGAATGGCAAACACCCGGCACAGCTCCCCCACCGTCACGGTGGTCAGATTCTCCCGGATGAATGCCTCCATGGTCTGGATCATCCGCTGATTGTGAATCACCCGGGCAGAGCAGTTGGCGTTGCGGCCGATCAGCAGGTTCAGAGACTGAAACAGGGAAGCTGCCAAGTTCCAGTCCGCACATTTGGCGTATTGCAGACTGTTGCTCATAAGCAGCAGCATCAGCTGATCCGGAACAAAGCTCACCAGCTGGTTTGCCGCAATGGGGCAGGGGCCGAAAAACTCAAACCACCAGAATTTCCATTTTTCATCCTTGCACCGGTACGCCATATCGGTTTGCGGCTGCATGTACATCAGGGTATTGCTCTTGACCTGGATGGTGTGCTGGTTGTAGGTAATCAGGCCATTTCCCTGCAAGGTCACCACCAGATAGGTTTTTCCAGGGGTGATCTGCTTGTGGGGGATGTGGTATGTCTGGTCGGCATCTGGAAATGGGTCTTAAGTTCATTGAGCTGGGCGTGGATATGGTCTGGCTGGGCGATGACATTGCCACCCAGCAGAATATGATGATCTCTCCTGCCATGTGGCGCCAATATTTCAAGCCCCGGTATGCCAAGATGTTTGAAGCCTTCAAGAAGGCCAATCCCAACATCAAGCTGACCTATTTTGGCATCGTCCTGTTTTCGGAGTAACGATATGGCAACAGTAACAATTTGGCAAGACGGTCAAAAACACACCCTTTCTTTTACCGGCAAGAAGCTTCTGCAAACTCTGCTTGCAGAGGGCGGATTGTCTTTGGATCATCCCTGCGGCGGCCGGGGCGTGTGCGGAAAGTGCGCCGTCCGGCTGGAAGGAGAAGTCTCCCCTCCCAATGAAGCAGAACAAAAAGCCGGTACCCGTCTGTCCTGTCAGGCGGAGGTTTGGGGCGATGCCCAGGTTTGGCTTCCGGACACCCAAGTCAACGAAATTGAGCTTTCCGGTACTGCTATGAACCCCGGCGACCAGGGGCAAAGCGGCATCGGCGCCGCCATTGATATTGGCACCACCACCCTGGCGCTGAAGCTGTATGACCTGTCCACCGGCGAAGCTGTGGCATCCGCTGCCGCCATGAATCCCCAGCGGGCCATTGCGGCAGACGTGATGGGCCGCATCGGTGCGGCGCTGAACGGTCAGGCTCAGCATCTGCAGGAGCAGATTCAGCAGGCTCTGACCCAGCTGTTGCAGCAGGCCTGCGCCAAAGCCGGGATTCGGTGGAAGATCTGAAAAAACTGGTGGTGGCTGGCAATACCACCATGCTCTATCTGCTGGTGGGCCGGAATCCGGAGTGCCTGAGCCACGCTCCCTTTGAAGCCGATCACCTGTTTGACGCGGAAGACACCCTGTTCGGCATTCCCACCTACTACCCGCCCCGCATGAATGCTTTCGTCGGTGCGGACATTACCTGCGCCGTGGTGGCCAGCGGCATGTGCAATCAGAGCGACACCGCCTTGCTGTGCGACATCGGCACCAACGGCGAAATCGCCCTGTGGAAAGAGGGCAAGCTCTATGTCACCTCCACCGCTGCTGGCCCTGCCTTTGAAGGAGCAGGCATCTCCTGCGGCTGCGGCAGTGTCCCCGGAGCCATTGACCGGGTCTGGGTGGAAAACGGCGCCATTGCTGCCCATACCTTGGGCGAGCAGCCTGCGGTGGGTGTCTGCGGCTCTGGTCTGATTGACGCAGTGGCCGCTTTCCTGGAAACCGAGGATATTGACGAAACCGGTGCAGCGGAGCTGGACGAGCTGCCTCTGCGGGACGGAATTTGCCTGCGGCCCAAGGATATCCGGGCGGTTCAGCTGGCAAAGGCCGCCATTGCCGCCGGAATCCAGACCCTGCTCCAGCTGGCAAACGTGCCCGAATCGGAAATCCGCCAGCTGTACATCGCCGGTGGATTTGGCAGCCACCTGAACGTGGACAGTGCCGCCGCCATTGGTCTGATTCCCAAATCCCTGGTATCCCGGGTGCTCATCATCGGAAACGGCTCCCTGTCCGGTGCCGCCGAAATGCTGCTGCATTCTGCCCAGCAGGCATGAGGCCGTGTCCTGGCCAAGGAATCCCAGCATGTGAATCTGGGCGGAAACCCCAAGTTCAACGAAAACTACATGGAGCAGATTCTGTTCTAAGAAACTACTCAGGCCCTCCGGCGCTGCCGGAGGGCCTTGTTTTAATTCAGCGAAAAATCCTGCTGGGCAAAGGATTGCAGATGCTCGCCCATTTCGCTGCCGTAATAGGCAACAAAGGCTTCCATCACCTGCCGGGCCGCCTGCTTTCCTTCCTCAGCGAAGATGCCCTGGCACACCTTGCCGAAGGTGTAAAAAACATCGGCGCTATGGTAATCATACTCCCGAACCGCTCCGGGAATCCGGGCCAAATCCGTTTCCGGGGTAATCCCCGCATCTGCCACGGAGAAGATACAGCGGTCCTGCCGCTGCATGGTCTGGACAGTACGGAAGGGAATTTCTCCATTGAATCCCTGGTTGATGGCCTCATCCAGAAGGTCGCAGTACAATAGGCCAGCCTCTTTTGCCTGGAATTTTTCAAAAGCCTCCAGCCAGGGGCATCGGCTTACTTGGTAGACATAATCCGGCTGCCAGGATACTACCGCTGTCTGGCTGCAGCGGTTTTCCCGCAGCACAGCCTTCGATGGTCGCCACTGTCCATAACGGCAGAAGGTTACATAATCCAGCTTCTGCCCATCCCGGATGGCGCTCTGGGCCATTCGGCTGCCCCGCTGGATGCCATAGCAC
>USHP01000049.1 GCA_900554625.1 uncultured Eubacteriales bacterium
CATCACCCGGGCCTTTACTTCCAGCGGCAGGTTCAGCCGCCGCTCAATGGCGTTGACATAGCGCTTCATCTTTTTTTCTGCTTGCGTCATAGTTTCCTTCCTCCATCCAGAAAGTGTCCAACCGTGTTTTGAAATTCCTGCCAGACCTGCTTCCGGCGATTGTTTTCGGCATGTCCGGCAGAGGTGGCCTCGTAAAATTTTTTCGGTGCGGTTCTGCCTTCACCCTGACTCCATCTGGCCTGAATCAGTCCGTCATCTTCCAGCCGGTAGAGGATGGGGTAGAGTGTACCTTCTTTCAGTGTGAACATCCCTTGGGAAATAGCTTTCAATTGCGATAGCAGTTCATAGCCATAGGTGGGGCTGCTGCAGATCAGATCCAAAACCAGCATTTCCAACACGCCTTTTTTCAGCTGCTGAGAAAAACGATCTTCCATATAACCCCTCTTTCTATTTAGTATTACTAAGTACTTGCATTATAGCAAAGCGAAACAGGGGTGTCAAGAGAAAACTTGACGGCGTAAAAAACCATGTTATAATGAAAACAAAGTAGCCTTGGGCATTGTGTTCCTGGGAGTAACATCATCAATATGGAGGAAAGAACATGGGTAAGAAAGATAAAAAGAGTAAGTCAGGGCTTTATAAAAACAAGACCACGCTGACCGTCTACCTGATCTTGCGAGGATTGATTATCCTTGCCATGGTCCGTGCCATTTTCCGGCACGAATATCAGAATGTATTTTTCTGTGCCCTGTCGCTGATTCTGCTGATTATGCCCAGTATCATTTCCCGGAAGCTGGAGATCATGTTGCCCAGTACTTTGGAGATCATCATTTTGCTGTTTATCTTCGCTGCAGAAATTCTGGGTGAAATGAACAGCTTCTATGTCCGGGTTCCCCATTGGGATACGATGCTGCATACCATTAACGGTTTCCTTTGTGCGGCGATCGGATTTGCGTTGGTGGATATGCTTAACCGGGATGATCGCTTTTCCTTCAAGTTGTCTCCCGTGTATCTGGCAATGGTTGCCTTCTGTTTTTCCATGACGGTTGGCGTGCTGTGGGAGTTTTTTGAGTTCAGCGGCGATTACCTGTTCGGAATGGACATGCAGAAAGATACGGTGGTCAATGCCATTCATACGGTGAATCTGGACAAGACCATGACCAATACCGTGGTGCATGTGAAGGATATCGTGGATGTGATTGTGGTCCATTCCGACGGCAGCCAGGAGGCGCTGGGGCTTGGCGGATATCTGGATGTGGGCATCCAGGATACTATGAAAGATCTGTTCGTGAATTTGATCGGCGCTGTGGTGTTCTCCATTATCGGATTCTTCTTTGTAAAGGAGAAGGGAAAAGGAAGAGTGGCTTCCCGATTTATTCCGCAGGTGGTGTCACCGGAGGAAACCAACAAACCGACGGAATAAAGGAAATAAGAAAAAATCTTCGTGCAGCAGTCTGCACGAAGATTTTTTTGTCCGGTGCCCCATGGGGACACCGGACAAGGCTGAATTATTCCACGGTAGGATCGTAGTTTACGATAATGTCATGCTCTCTCAGACTGGAAACGTCACTGATCTGATTACCAAATACATTGACCTGAACCAGACGGTAACAATTTGCCAATGCGTCGATGTTGGTCAGCTGGTTGTAGTCCATGTAGACATAGGTCAGACTCTCCATTTTCTGGAGAATATCAATGTTGGTAAGGGCATTGTAAGAACCATCAATTTTCTGCAAGGGGCAGCCATCGGGCCACTGGGGCAGCTCCGCAACCTGGTTGGAGGAGAAATTGAAAATTTCCAGCTTGGACAAAGCACTCAGTGCGGAAATATCCGTAATGCTGTTGTTGGAAATATTCAGCTCTGTCAGCTGCGTGCAGCTGGCGATGGCGGAAATATCACTCAGAGAGTTATGGCTGACGGACAGATATGTCAAACCCGGCAGGCTGGAAATGCCATTGAGCTGGCTCAGCTGGTTGTTGCCCACATCCAGCCAGTTCAGCTGTGTGCAGCTGGCAAGAGCAGACAGATCTGTGACAGCATTAAATTCCAGATTCAGCTTTTGCAGATTTGCCAAACCACTCAGATTTTCCAGACTGGTTACGGCGTTGTGCTGCAAGTTCAGTTCAGCCAAGGAGGGCATGGTGGTCAGTGCCTCCAGGTTTCGAACAGTATTGTTGCTCAAATCCAGGTAAGTCAAAGCCTGAGCACCGGAAAGATTGGCAATGGTACTCAAGCTGCAGTCTGCCAAAGTCAGACGGGACAGCGCAGGCAGAGAAGCCAGAATGGTCAGATCCTCGGAGGGAAAATTGCAGCCGGTCAGGTCCAGCGTGCTCAGACTGGTCAGAGAAGAGAGTACATTCAGAGAATCCAAAGTATGGTTCTGCAGAGTCAGCGTCTGCAAGTAGGGCATCAGCTGCAGATCCGCAAAGGTCGCTGCATCTTCCGGAACGGTGAACTCGGTGATGGACCAAAGCTGATTGGTGAGAACTGTATCGTCCTCGTCCACACCGATCAGACTGCGGATGGCTGCCTCTATGGCAGGGTCTGTAAAGGTGACTTCCTCAATCACGCCGGTGATGGTGTACTCCAGAGTGGTCAGAGGGCTGACCAGACCGTCTTCGTTAACGCTGACCGCCAGAATGGTGGTTTCACCGGTGGGCAAGGTGATTCCTTCTCCATAAACAGAACCAGCAGTGGTGGGATAGCTGCTGTCCATGGTGTAGAAAATCGTGCCGGCGGAACTGGTCAGGTGAATGTCCATGTACTGGCTGTAGTAACCGCTGGCATAGTCAGCAGCTGGAGCAGTGGGGCGAAGGGCATCCAGTTCTGCTTTCGCCTGGGGATCACTGACATTATCGAGCAAATTGACGGCATCCAGCAGCTTATCCTGCTCCACAAACGTACGGGAAAGAGCGGTGTACAGTTCTGCAGTGGGGCCGCTGCTGATGGCCCGGGTGAGGGTCAATTCGGCCTTGGTGTAGTTGCCGGTTTTCTTGTACTGGTTGGCCAGCTCAATGGCAACACCTTCGTCATGGTCGGAAAAGCTGTATGCCATATCATAGAACCAGGAGGACATCCGGGAGTTGCCGTGCAGGTCGTGGAATCGGGCCTGACTGATCAGGGTATCCCGGGTAAAGGCACGGTCATACACAAACAAATACCATACCACACTGGCGGCAATCAAAACCACCAGCAGGATGGTAATCAGTATTCTGATTGTTTTTTTCATAGAAAAGTACTCCATTTCGAGAGAATCTCACTGAATTATACAACATATGCCTTGTAAAGTCAAGACCGGCACAATACCATAGGGAATCATTCCAGGAGACAACACCCTATTTGTAAACAATCTGTGTCCTGCCTTGCAATTCTGACGAAATTATGGTAAACTGTACCGGAATCACTGCCCAATTTTGGGAGAAATGAGGAAGAAAGTAATGGAAAAATGCAAATTCTGCCAGGCGGAATTGGCAGAGAATGATACGGTCTGCCCCAACTGCGGCAAGGACAACGCACCGGAGCAGGCTGAGTCTGCTCCTGAGTCTGCACCTGAGGCTGTACAGCCTGTAGCTGCGGAAGAAGCCCAGACTCAGGAAGTGACCTCCGACAGCTCTGCTGCAAATGAGGAGGCGGAAACCCCTGCTGCACCGGTGGAGGAAACACAGCAGCAGGATGACCAGGAGCCTCAGATCCAGGAAGGCCTGAAGGCAACACCCGGTAAAATTGCACTGATGGCGGCTGCGGTTGTGGTACTGCTGGCTGTGCTGATTGCGCTGATTGTAGCCGGTCTGTCGCAGCAGAAGCCTGCGGACGCCAATGCAACGGATGCAACTACAGTGGAAACGACACCTGCTACCGTACCTGCTGACGGAAATCCGGAGGATGTAACCTGTAAGGGCACTTACACCGTTACCGACGAGGAAGCAAAGCAGAACCAGCAGACTGTGGTAGCCACCATTGGCGAGCGTCAGTTGACCAACGGTCAGCTCCAGGTGTACTATTGGATGGAAGTACAGAGCTTCCTGAACACCTACGGTGCCTATGCTCCGTATTTTGGACTGGATTATACCAAGCCTCTGGACACCCAAGTTTCCGTGGAAGACGAGAGCCTGACCTGGCAGCAGTTCTTCCTGCAAAGAGCACTGAATAACTGGCAGCAGGTGCAGGCCATGTCCATGGAAGCTGCGATCAACGGCATCGAGATGAATCCTGAAGATCAGGAATATCTGGATACCCTGCAGCAGCAGATGGAGGAACTGGCTCAGAGCTATGATATGACCCTGGACGAGCTGCTTCTGACCAATCTGGGACCCGGCGCCGGTATGGAAGAATACCACTACTTCCAGGAACAGTATTTGAAAGGCCTGCCTTACTTCCAGGCTGAGACGGCCAAAATTGTTCCGACTGAGGCGGATCTGGAAGCCTTCTTTACAGAGCATGAAGAGGATTATGCCAACAGCGGCATCACCAAGGACAGCATGTTTGTGGACGTTCGGCATATTCTGGTGCAGATTACCGGCGGCACGACCGATGAAGAGGGCAATACCACCTACACTGATGAAGAGTGGGCTGCTTGCGAAGAGAAGGCCCAGGCCATTCTGGACGAATGGCTGGCAGGGGAGAAGACGGAAGACTCCTTCGCAGCACTGGCTACGGAAAAATCGGAAGATCCCGGCTCTCAGGCCAATGGTGGTCTGTACGAGCGGGTAACGGAAGGCCAGATGGTTGCCCCGTTCAATGACTGGTGCTTCGATGCCAGCCGGAAAACCGGTGATTACGGCCTGGTAAAGACCGACTATGGCTACCATGTGATGTATTTTGTGGGTACCCAGCCTCAGTGGAAATACTATGCCGAAAGCGATTGGGTTGGAGAAGAAACCAACAAGCTGATTGACAAGCTGGTAGAAAAGAATCCCATGGAAGTTGTCTACGAGAACATCACCCTGGGTAACGTCAACCTGGGCGCATAACCCCATATAACAGATGAATCCGCCCCGGAACTTTTGGTTCCGGGGCGGATTTTTGCAGAAGCGGGGGATTACTTGTGATAGCAGACTTCCGTAGAGGTATCCGGATTGCCGCTGAAGAAGGATACCAGATTGTTGATGGTGGTAGCGGCAATATTGTCCAGGGCCTCGTTGGTCAGGAAAGCCTGGTGAGAGGTGACGATGACATTGGGCATGGCAATCAGGCGAACCAGCTTGTCATCCTGCACGATGTGACCGGAGAAGTCCTCATAGAACAGGTCACCCTCTTCCTCATAAACGTCCAGGCAGGCAGCGCCCACTTTTTTCTCCTTAATGCCATTGATCAGATCTTCCGTATTGATCAGGCTGCCCCGGGAGGTATTGACAATGGTAACGCCTTTCTTCATCCGGGCGATGGAATCGGCGTTGATGATGTGCTTGGTTTCCTCGGTCAGGGGGCAGTGCAGGGAAATAATGTCGGACTTTTCAAACAGCTCCGGAAGATCCACATAGTGCAGCCCAGAGTTGGGAGCGGGGAATTTGTCGTAGGCCAGGATGTTCATGCCGAAGCCCTTGCAGATGTCGGCAAAAACCCGTCCGATTTTACCGGTGCCGATGATACCTACCGTCTTGCCGTACAGGTCAAATCCTGCCAGCCCCTGAAGGCTGAAATTGAACTCCCGGGTACGGTTGTAGGCCTTGTGGGTACGCCGGTCGATGGTCAGCAGCAGCGCCATGGCGTGCTCGGCAACGGCGTGAGGGGAGTAGGCGGGTACTCGGAATACCCGGAGTTTACCCTGACAGGCTTTGATGTCAACATTGTTGAAACCGGCGCAGCGCAGGACAATGGCTTTTACGCCCAACTGGTAAAGCTTCTCAACTACGGCGGCATTAACGGTATCGTTGACAAACACACATACCGCATCAAAGCCCGCAGCCAGGGAGACAGTATCTTCATTGAGGTTAGGCTCAAAGTATTTAATTTCCACACCGGCAGGAACACCGTAACGGTCAAAGCCGGGAACATCGTAAGTTTTGGTATCAAAGAACGCAAGTTTCATATTTTATTCCTCCTTTTTATATCGATAATATTATAGCGATATATTGATGATTTGTCAATATATTTTTATCTCTAGGATACCCATTGTGAGAAAAATATCCTTGCAAAAAATGCGGCATTTGTGTTATAGTGTGGGAAATGCCATAGGAGGAAAGAAAATGCTGGAAAAAATCAAAAACCTGGTGCAGAAATACTGGGATATCATAACCTACCTGATATTCGGGGTGTTGACCACGGTGGTCAATTATCTGGTATATCTGCCGCTGTACAATTATCTGCATATACCTGCTTCCGTGTGCAACATGGTGGCCTGGGTAGTGGCAGTGGCCTTTGCCTTCCTGACCAACAAGCCCTTTGTGTTCAAGAGCCACGATTGGTCTGCGAAAACAGTATTTCCGGAACTGAGCAAGTTCGTCAGCTGCCGTTTGGTATCCGGGGTAATGGAGACAGCGATCATTTTCCTGACAGTAGATTTGATGCACTGGAATGGCAATATCTGGAAGCTGTTTACCCAGATCCTTGTGGTGATTATGAATTACTTTGCAAGCAAACTGCTGGTATTTCGGAAATAATAGAAAAAACCAGGAACTGTGTGCAGTTCCTGGTTTTTTGCATGGTTACTCCACCGACTTCAGCGCTTCTGCCATGTTGATTTTCTCCAATTTGAAATAGAAGATAAAATCTACAATAACAGCGGACAGAAGGGTAAGGGAGAGGGACCAAACGTAGGAAATGGGATTGGCGATGGCTTTGAACCACACGAAATCGATTTTAATCTGGCTCATGACAAACAGCAGCAGCAATCTGCCAAAGGCCAGTCCCAGAAGGGAACCAATCACAGTCAATGCCATGTTTTCCTTGAACACATAGGCAGCGGTTTCACTGGCATTGAAGCCCAGCACCTTAATGGTTGCAATTTCCCGAATGCGCTCGGTAATGTTGATGTTGGTCAGGTTATACAGAACGATGATGGCCAGCAGCCCGGCGCAGAAGACCACAACGCCCACCACAAGATCCAGCGCATCCATCATACCCTGAACCATGTGGCTCAAGTCCTCACTGACCGATACATTCATTACATTGTCCAGAGAGGAAACAGCGGCACTGACAATGTGCACTTCCTGATCCGGAGAAACCTTTACGAAGGCCATCTGCTGCTCCGGAAGGGCACCCCACTGGCTCTGGATGGTTTCCGGCAGCACAATGGCGTAATTATCTACATGGTTGTCGTAGATCCCGGAAACAGTGAGCTCCAGCGTCTGCAAATCACCATTGCGCAGAATCACAGTGTCTCCCACATCAATTTTCATATTTTCTGCAACACCGGAGGAAAGCACCACTTCATTCATGCCGGGCATGGAGACAGATTGATTGCCGCTGTGCAGGTCGATGAAATCAGTCAGACCTTCGCCGCAGCTGATCATATAAAGCTCTTTGACCTTGTCGTCAAAATCCAGCTCTACACTGCTCTGGTGATAAAGCAGGGAACCGTCACAATCCTGAACAACTTCGGAAAATTCTGCCAGCTGCTCCGGGGTGTTCTCCTCCCGGAAATAGACCGCCATATCGTAAAGGGTGACTTCCTCAAACTGGTAATTGGCCACATTTACAATGGAATCCCGCAGGCCAAAACCGGTCAGAAGCAGCGCGGTACAGCCGCCGATACCCATCAGCATCATAGCAAGTCTCTGGCGGTAACGGAAGATATTGCGGATGGTTACCTTGTCCAGGAAACTGATTTTGGACCAGAAGGGCAGGTATTCCAGAAGAATCTTCCTGCCGGCGTTGGGGGCTTTGGGCCGGATCAATTCTGCCGGCTCTTCCTCCAAGGTTTTGCGGCAGACATACCAGGTGACAAACAGCATGACGCTGGTGTAGATCAAAACCACAGCGATGCACAGGGGCCAATCAATGGTCAGTACCATTTTGGGCTGGATATAGAGCATGATGCAGTAAGCCTCCCAGATGATCTGGGGGAAGATGGTAGAGCCTGCCCAAATGCCAATTCCGCATCCCAGCAGCGCGCCGCTGCCGGAGTAGAACAGGTATTTGCTAATAATGCTGCGATTGCTGTAGCCCAGGGCTTTCAATGTGCCAATCTGGGTGCGCTCTTCCTCGATCATGCGGGTCATGGTGGTGATGCAGACCAGGGAAGCTACCAGCAGGAAGAATACCGGGAATACCCGGGACACACCGGATACAATGTCGGAGCTGCTGTCCAGATTCACATAGCCCACATTGCTGTTGCGGTCCAGTACATATACATCAGCCTCATCCATGGCATCGATGTCTGCACGGGCTTCGTCCAGTTCCGCCTTGGCGTCTTTCAGCTCGGCTTCTGCGTCGGCCAGTTCCTGTTCGGCTTCTGCCTTGGCATCAGCGTATTCTTCCCAGCCTTCTTCAATATCGGCTTCTCCTTCGTGGAACAGCCCCCAGTTGACCATCAGGGCATCATAGGCATTATTGAGCTTGGTTTCATTTGCCCACATTTCCTGCTCTGCGGCGGACAGCTGAGCTTCTGCATCGGCCAGCTGCTGTTTCTGGCTTTCCAGAGCCTGGTATCCTGCCTGAATCTGTTCCATGGCAGACAGAACACTTTGAATCTGGGTCATTTGCTCCTGCAATGCCGCCAGCTGCTCCTGCAGCTGGGGAAGGGTGGGGTCGTCCTCCGGCAGTGCATCGATCTGCGCCTGCAGCGCATCAATCTGACCTTGCAGCGCCGGCTGATTGGCCACAGCCTGATCATAAGATGGCTTCAGCTGGGCGTACTGCTGATCCAGCTTTTCTTTGGCTGCTTCGATCTGCGGCTCTGCTTCCGCTTTTTTGTCAGCCAGCTCTTTTTTGGCAGCAGTAATTTGCCCACGGGCAATTTCGATTTGTTCTCTGCCTTCTTCGATTTCCCGACCGCCATCGATCAGTTTCTGACGGTTTTCCTTCAGCTCTTGCTCTGCGTCTTTCAGTTCGGCTTCCGCATCAGCCAGCTCTTGCTCGGCTTCTGCCTTTCCGTCTTCGTATTCTTTCAGGCCATCCAAGTATTCCTGGTAGCCTTCATCGTATTCTTCTTCCGCTTCTGCTTTGACTTGCGCAAAGCGTTCTTCTGCCAGCCGCTCTGCCTCCGGTTCCAGGGCATCTACGGCAGCATCCAGGGCATCATTGTACTGCTCTGTGTAGATTTCGTAGTCAACTGGGATGGTCAGGTTGATTTCGGTAAAATAGTCCACATCAAAGGCACTCTGCGGAATGTAATAGTAGTTTTCCAGACTGCCGCTGCCTACCGTGGTGGTACCCCGGTTCATGTCCATGTACAAAGGCGTGGCAACGCAGCCGACAATGGTGAAGGTCTGGCTGCGCAGGCTGTCCAGGGTATCTTCGTCATTGTCAGCAGACAACGTGACGGTCTGCCCCAGCA
>USHP01000050.1 GCA_900554625.1 uncultured Eubacteriales bacterium
CTGCAAACATATCCTTCTGGCTTCACGCCGAAATCCCGCAGCGCCTTTTCCAGCTTCAGTCCCCCTCGGCTGACATAAGGACATACAGCCCCACGGACTTCAATTTCTACGTCCTCCGGGTAAGACACGCCGGGCTTGTCCGCTTTCTGCCCGTCCACATAGACCTGTCCGCTCATAATAATGGCCTGCGCTTTGGAACGGCTGTCCGCGTAGCCTTGCTCCGTCAGCAGTAGATCCAATCTCTTCTTTATCTTCAACGGGACAGCACCTCCTTCGCAAATTCCGCAATGGACTGCGCATCCAGCCCACAATGCTGATACAGTTCCTTCTGTCCGCCATGGGGTACAAAGTTGGGGCCAAGATCTTTCCCTTCCACTTTACATCCGGGGTGACATTTCTCCAATTCCCATGCCAGCGCTTCCCGAATTCCGGAATTGCCGCAGGTTTCCTCCAGAATAATGACATGCTTGCCCGGAATCATCTGATTTGCAACCTGTTGCGCCGGCAGATCCGCAACGGTAAGCAGCCGCAGAACCGTGGCTTCGACGCCCCACTGAGCCAAAATGTCAGCAGATTGCATGACATTCTCCAGCAGCGTGCCGTAGGTAATCAAGGTGATGTCTTTTCCGCTGCGGTGACATTTCACCAGATTTCCTTCCACCCCCTGCCAATCGGATTCTTGATAGCTTCCCTCGGTTCCACGGGGATAACGAATCGCCACAGGCCCGGTGCACTCCTCCACCGCCCAGCGAAGCATATCCTGCTGTTCCGCAAGGCTCACAGGCGTAAGAATGCGCATTCCAGGAACTTGACGCAAAAATCCCACATCAAACACGCCATGGTGCGTCGGCCCGTCATCTCCAACCAAGCCAGCTCGGTCAACCGCAAATACAACATGCAGCCCAAGCAGTCCTACATCTTCCATAATCTGGTCAAAGCTGCGCTGCAAAAACGTAGAATACAAGGCTACAACCGGTATCATGCCTTGCTTTGCCAAACCGCCAGCCATGGAGACTGCGTGTTCTTCCGCAATTCCTACGTCAAAAGTACGATCCGGAAAACGGCGCTGAAATTTCAGAATACCGGTACCGCCAGGCATAGCGGCTGTGATGGCACAGACTCTGGGGTCACTCTCCGCCAACTGCTCCAGGCACTCGCCAAAAGCGTCGGAAAACGTCTTTACCTTGGGTGCCAGCTTCTTTCCGGTAACCGGGTTAAACTTTCCGATTCCATGGAATTTTGCCGGATCTTCTTCCGCAAAAGCATATCCCTTTCCCTTTTTGGTGTGGACATGCACCACTACCGGCTCCCTCAAATTCTTGGCAGCTGTCAGCAAGGAAATCAATCCGGGCAGATCATGGCCATCCGCCGGGCCCAGATAGGTAAATCCCATATTTTCAAAGATAGTGGCTTTCAGCAGGAGTCTTTTCAGTCGGTTCTTGACTCTGCTGCTCATCTCATAAATTGTCTTTCCACCCGGTATTTTTTTCACAATACGGCGGTAAACTCGCTTCGCTCCCAGATATTTTTCACTGGAGCGCAGTCGGGACAAATGTCTGGACATGCCGCCTACATTCTTACCAATGGACATCTCGTTATCGTTGAGAATAATCACCATCGGCTCACCGCTGACAGCTGCATCATTCAGGCCTTCATAGGCCATTCCGCCAGTACAGGCACCGTCGCCAATCAGCGCCACAACATGATAATTCTGATGCAGTAAGGTTCTGGCCCGAGCCATACCCAAAGCAATGGACACAGAATTCGACGCATGCCCTGCCACGAAGGCATCCGCTTCGCTTTCCTCCGGCCTCGGGAAACCGGAAATTCCGCCATACTGCCGCAAACGTGCAAAATCCGCCCGGCGGCCAGTCAGCAGCTTATGCACATAAGACTGATGACCGACATCAAAAACCAGGCGGTCTTTCATTGTATCAAACACGGTCTCAATGGCGACATTGAGTTCTACCGTTCCCAAATTTCCTGCCAAGTGTCCGCCGGTTTTGGAAACAGAGGAAATCAAGAATTCCCGAATTTCACTGCACAGCGCAGCACGCTCATCATTGCTCAGGGACAACAAATCCTCGTGACCGTTGATTCTTTCTAAAATACCCACGATCGACACAACCTAACGTTATTTTTTCTTTTTGGCAAATATTCGGTTCAGGGTGTAAATTACCCATCCAACCATATGCACAATCTTCGTGCAGGAATTCACGGCAAAGGTTTTGCCCATCGCTTTGCCGCCTACCGTCAATCCGGCTGCCAGTGCAGACATCATCAGAGAGATTCCTCTCGGCCATCCCACCTGGGTATTGGCCAAAATCAATGCCGCAATGGTTGCAGATGCCGAACCGGACACAACGCCGCAGATATCTCCCACCACATCATTACAAATGGAACTGACTCGCTCGGCATTACGCAGAAGACGGATTGCTTCGTGTGCGCCGGGAACCTTCCGCGACGCCATAGAATGGAACGGTTTTTCATCCGCAGACGCCACAGCCATTCCAATAATATCAAAAATAATGCCGACAAAGATAATCACAAGCAGAATCAGAAACGCTACAAGCAAACTGCTGTTCGCCATCACTTCGTCGGATACAAGAGAAATCGTACCGGAAATAAAAATCGTTACAAAAAATATGGTGACAACCCATTTGGTTGTCCTGTTTCGCTCTCGTTTGGAAGCTTCTGGGTCAGATTTGGCCAATGTTGATTCCTCATTTCGAGAAGGATAAATTAAGAAAGGACGGTAACAGGCAGGATAAATCTTACGGCTTAGGTCGGGTTGTTTTTCACCAGACAGAACCTGCCGTTACCGCACAGGCCGTTTCCATTTAATCCGTCCGCCCAAGTGTTGCCAGAATAATGGGTACCCGATTGCCACTTAGACCGTACTGTAATCCCCTGCCTGCCCTGTTAAGACAGCCTAGGTGTTTTCCACGGCAGAATGTTCCATAATCTTAGCCTCTTTTGCAAGTATGGTTTCCAGAAGCGATAACGGCAGCGGTTATGGCCATAACCGCCAGCTGTCTGGTCTTCTTTTCCCGCATACCCACTTCAAGGCAGGCTACACTGCACGCAGCACACGATTCTGTGCACCGCCTTGCAGGTTCATACCAGGCCCGTACGCGATCGGGTCCCTGCTAGGGCTCGAACCGTCGTCGCACAATACCAGGTCTCCACGGAAACCGGGTCGTATGCTCCATGCCATTGGAGCGCGCCCGGAATCCTTAACCCCCAGCATCCACCCTAAACTGGGCGTAAAAAGCAGACACCAGGGACTTCATCGATGTGCCCTTCAAAGGATTTTTAGGCCCTTCCTGGAAAATGGTCACTCTGACTAGGATACTGCACCGTCATCTGTATATTAGCATAGTTTTTGTGAATATACAAGTATTATTTGAAAAATTGTATATTTCTCCGGATTGAGGCGGTTGTTTTTGTATTTTTTAACGTAGTATGTCCATCGCATAAAAGCAGATGTCATCCTACTTACGAGGCGATTCCTTTACAAACCAATCCTGGATAATATCCTCATGGGTAACCGCAATCTCAATCTGGAAAATCTCTTCCTTTGAGAAAAAACGCAATTCCCGAGACTCGGCACTGATGCGCAGCGCAGGCTCCTGAGGAAAGTCCAACGCATACACCACAATAACCATCCGCCATACGCTTCCGTCCTGGTATGCGGCGATCCGTCCAGGATCGTCGTAAACCGCCAGCTTCCGGAAATCTTCCTTCGGAATCCGCAGTCCCAGTTCCTCATACACTTCCCGTGCAAGGGCTTCCCGACCGGTTTCAGTCTTTTTACATCCACCACCAACCAGTCCCCAGGTATTGGAATCCCGCCGCCGTTCCAGCAAAAGCTTTCCCTGGCAGGTCAAAATCGCATTGGCTCCCAGTCTGGCTGGCATGGTTGTTTTCGGAGCGTTCTTCGGATCTCCACGGTAGAAGGTGACAATCGGCATGACTTTTCCTCCCATCCAAAAAAGTTATTGCTTCATTATACACCAATTTTATCCAGTTTTCTACCTTAAAATTCCTTTGGAACCGGCTTGGTCACACCGGTTCGCCGAAAACGGCTTAAACCGCCAGCCATGTGTTCCTCAGGATTTTGGGCAAATCTGCCCCGGCGAATGATATCTTCTCCAAATTTATCCCGCAGGGCATCCACTGCCTCGTCCAATCGCAGCTTGCGCTCATACTGCTGCGGAGATAATCCCGAAAGGAAGTCAAATTGCTGATAAGGCTCGCTGCTCAATCGGGTTACCTGCACGCCCAGCTGCCGCAAAGGGGTTACGCCGTCCCACAACTCCCGAAATAACTTGCAAGCTGCATCAAACAGCTGCGTAGTAATATTGGTTGCTCCGGAAAGAATCATTTGGTGGGAAGCATGTTGAAAATCGCTGGTACGCAGGTGAATGCTGACACAACTGCCGCATTTTCCATCCCGGCGCAAACGCATACCTACCGTTTCACAAAGGCCCAAAAACACCCTTTGGGCCTCTTCCTCCGTAACCACATCCCAGGCAGTTGTTGTAGAATTTCCATACCCCTTATTTTCCACCGGTTCCGAAATGACAGCGTCGGCATTTCGTCCGTTGGCAAAATGCCAAATGGTTTCTCCGTGTTTGCCAAGCCGTTTTTTCAGAACTTTTTCGTCTGCTTTTGCCAGGTCTCCAATGGTGTAAATTCCCATTCTATTCAGTTTTCTTTGGGTTGCACTGCCCACTAAAAATAGCTCCCGTACCGGCAGAGGCCAAAATTTCGCTTCCAGTTCCTCCGGGTAAAGGGTGTGTACCTTATTGGGTTTTTCAAAATCTCCTGCCATCTTGGCCAGCAGCTTATTGGACGAAATTCCTACATTTACAGTAAATCCCAGTTCCTCATAAATTCGGCGGCGCATTTGTTCTGCCGCTAACCTTGGCGTCCCCCACAGTCGCTGGGTACCGGTCATATCCACCCAGGCTTCATCAATCGAGTACTGTTCCACAACCGGAGAAAATTCCCGCAGCATAGCCATAAACTGCCGGGATGCCTGGACATACAGTTCATAGTCCGGAGGAATTACCTTTAGGTCAGGGCACTTCTCCAACGCCTGGAACAACGGTTCACCCGTATGGATTCCGTACTTCTTGGCCGGAGGGGATTTGGCCAGAATGATACTTCGCCTGGATTCCTTATCTCCGGCTACTACAGATGGGATATCCCGAAGGTCTACATCTTCCCCCAAAACCTTGACCCGATAAGCTGCGCTCCAGCTCAAAAAGGCAGAATTGGCATCCACATGAAAAATCACCCGCTGGGCCATATCAGTACACCTTCCTCATCAGGCACCAGGTATGGCTTCGAATGGTGTATCTCAGTTCAAACAACCATTTCTTTCTCTGCACCGTTGCCCGGCACAGAAACACCTGGGCCTCAACTCCTACATACCGAATTTCCTTGCAGCTGATAATTTCCTCGATATCGATCCGAAGCAGCTGGTGTTCCCCGTCCTCCATTCTCAGGCGCAAAGGACGGATCTCTCCCCCGGCGCTGCACATAGAAATGACGTCCACCGGACACAATTCCATTCCCCACACCCCCGATTGCTTTTGTTTATTATAGCACGTTTGTTCGTATATGGCAAGCGGAATTTCCTGGTTGCAGGTTTCTGGCCAGTCTGATATAATTATAATGAAGTCATATCAAACAAATTTCCTAAAAATAGAGGGCGACGCTATGCTGAAATATTCCTGTTTGGTACTGGACCATGACGATACTGTGGTTCAGAGCGAAAAAACCATCGGCTACCCCTTCTTTTGCACCATCTTAGAGGAATTCCGTCCAGGAAGCACCGTAACACTGGAAGAATTTGCCCAGGACTGCTACAGTCTTGGTTTCGCCCAGATGTGCCGGAAACGGTGGAATTTTTCCGAAGAGGAACTGGTAAAGGAGTATCTTGGATGGAAAGAATATGTCCGAACACATGTCCCTGCTGCATACCCTGGCATCGGAAACGTCATCCGGCGGCAAAAAGAAGCTGGGGGTCTTGTTTGTGTAGTCTCTCATTCCAGCGTAGACAATATCACCCGGGATTATGATGTACATTTTGGAGTACAACCCGATGCCATTTACGGCTGGGATTATCCGGAAGAACTGCGCAAGCCGAATCCCTTTCCTTTGCAGGATATTATGAAGCGTTACCATCTTTCCCCAGAGGAGCTCTTGGTGGTAGATGATATGAAGCTTGCGTGGAATATGGCAAACCCGCTGGGCGTTAAGGTGGCATTTGCCGGATGGGGGCGGCTGGATTTTCCCGAGCTGTACTCCGAAATGCGGAAAATCTGTGACTTTTCCTTTGATAAAGCAGAGGATCTGGAAGCATTTTTGTTCCCCTGAGTTTCCGATACGAATTTGTTGAATTTTCTTTACAAATATTCTATAAATCCCTTGACATGCATGGTATAATGAGTACGATTCCAACAGACGGAGGTGAGACATCTGGAAAAGGAAAGCGTTAAGGTTATGGCCCGGAACCGGGAAGCCTATCACGAATACTTTGTAGAAGAGGAGTTCGAGGCAGGCATTGAGCTGTGCGGTACGGAGGTAAAATCCATCCGGCAGGGTACCCTGAACCTGAAAGATGCTTGGTGTGGCATTAAAAACGGCGAACTGATTCTGAACCAGATGCACATCTCCCCTTACGACCATGGCAATCGGTTCAACCCAGACTCTCGCAGACCCCGCAGGATGCTGATGCATCGGCGGGAAATCATGCGGCTGTTCGGAAAAGTAAAACAGGATGGATATTCCTTGATTCCCCTGTCGGTTTACTTCAAAGGCAGTCGAGTGAAGATCAAGGTTGGGCTGTGCAAAGGCAAAAAACTATACGATAAAAGACAGGCTGCGGCCGAGCGAGACGCCAAGCGTCAAATCGACCGGGCCATGAAGGAGAGATTCCGAGTATGAACCCTACTTTTAAAATTACCATGGAAAACGGCGGCGTAATCGAGGGTGAACTGTATCCCGATAAGGCCCCCCAGAGCGTTTACAATTTCATCGATCTGGCAAATCATAACTTTTATAATGGACTGATCTTCCATCGCGTCATTCCCGGCTTTATGATTCAGGGCGGTTGCCCCGAAGGCACCGGAATGGGCGGCCCCGGCTATTGCATTAAGGGTGAGTTTTTCTTCAACGGCATCAAGAACGACCTGCGCCATAAGCGGGGCGTACTGAGCATGGCCAGAAGTCAGTCTCCCAACTCCGCTGGCTCCCAGTTCTTTATCATGCATGCCGACGCCAAGCATCTGGATGGCCAGTATGCCGCTTTCGGCAAGGTAACTTCCGGAATGGATGTGGTAGATGCTATTGCCAGTGTTAAGACCGGCATGGCTGACCGCCCCGTTGTGGAGCAGAAGATCGCTTCCATTACTGTGGACACCCATGGGGAAGCCTATCCCGAACCCAACAAGCTGCCTGATCCTTACGGCAGATTCTAAGTTTTTTCGGGTATGGCAGGATTCTCTGCCATACCCTTCCCCAGCATTTTCTATCCGGGGCCGTACTGGTTTCGACGGGGGTAGTGAGGCTGGAATAGCGGGCCGTGGCGCCTGGCCACGATAAAACGGGCATTCTTTAAAATTAACTGACAACAATACTGTTGCTCTGGCTGCCTAATTAGGCGCCCATCCGCCCCGGAAGGTCCACGAGCCGGGCTCGGGTGTGATTTGAGTGGAGCCCGTGCGTATGGTAAGCTTTGCCCATACCACGCATCATGAAGCTACCAATTTCCGTAGGGTGTTTGTTCCCGCCGGAATGAGGGAATGTAAATAACAAACTGCGCCCGGAGAAGTTCTTTCCAAGTTGCTTTCGGACAGGGGTTCGATTCCCCTCGGCTCCACCAGATTCATAAATACCCAGATGCAAAACATCTGGGTATTTATTTTAACTTTTTATAGTTCTTTGGAAATTTCCGAACTTTTCTAGATTCATTTTATATTATTCCGATTCATATTATAATCTTTTATCTGTGCTAATAATTTCATTTTGCTAATGATATTGCTAACAAAATTCTTTATCCACATCAACAATCGTATTTCAAAACTTTATATTCTTTTTTCCACACAAATGATTTCACCCCCTCCGTTTGGAGGGGGTGTTGGCTTACTCTGTGTTAGTGTCTATTTTCCTGATCCAGCAAGGCGGCGGTTTTTTCCTCATCTTCTGTCACATTCTGCCCACCGGCTGCTTCGATCAAATTTGCCGTAGCTTTCAACATATTCACCAGCCAGGACGGGACAGCAGCGCCCATCTTAACGGCGTTTTCCAGGATGCTGCCCAGTTCCGTGATGATGTACCAGGACAGCACCAGGGGCATGATAATTCCCGGCCACTCAATGCCAATGGGGATGTACTCGGCAACCAGAACCATAATCCAGTCTGCAATGGCAGCCACTACCACTACGGCAATCATGCCGCCTTTGTGCCACAGTCCTTCCCGGGCTTTTGCGCTGTTCCAGTCGCCATCCTTACAGGCTGCAACGGTACCGGTGAGATAGTCCAGTGCCATTGCCAGCACCCAGGCAAGAAGCATGACACCCTTCCACCCCAGGAACGCCCCCAGTGCCGTGAAGAATGCAGCGATTGCTGTCTTGATCGTCAGCATGTTTTCATTCATTTCTTTTTCCTCCTTAGTTTAATATACATCCAAATGCACCCATCCGGATGTCATAATGTAGCAATAGCGGACATTGGGCAATGTCAGGACGTAGTTTCTGACCGTCGTCGGATCGATGCCCCGGACACTGAAATCAATGGCCTTACCCAAAATATGACGGCTGTTGGGGACGCTGCCAGGCAATTCGTCATTGTGGGCCTGGCAGCGGACACCGCTGGAAATATCCATCACCCGGCCGAAGTGCAGACGAACCTGCTCAGCGGTGCGCACCAGGGATTCCGTCGGCTCCACCGGGAAGCCGCCACACCTGGGACAGGGACATCTAAATTCTGCTCTTGTAAAGTATTTGATATCCTTCCAGAAGCTGGCATCCCCGGTATTCCCGCCGCCTTGCTGGGGCTTGAATCGACCATTTGCCACAGCATCAATCAGAGCCTGGTCCGTCTTGGGCCCCTTCAATCCGTCAACATTGAGTCCCTCTGTATTCTTTTGGAACTCCGTGATCGCCGTCTTTGTTCCCGATCCATACAGGCCATCCACGGCCATGGTGTAATATCCTAAATATGCCAGCAGGTGCTGGGCCTGTGTCATCGTCATGACTGCACCACCTCAAAGTAATGCCCGATCAGCTCATGGGGCAGATATTGCAGGGTAATGGTTCCGGTTTCCTCTCCCCGTTTACAAAGATAGATTTGTCCATCCTCCGGGTCCCGGTAGTACAGTCCATAGGTGTACTCCATACCTCTTGCCTCCGTGATGGG
>USHP01000051.1 GCA_900554625.1 uncultured Eubacteriales bacterium
CCGGGATTTCAGGAAGCCTTTCTTCGCTCCGAGCATATCAGGCGCTTTCTCCCAAAATTCGTTCCATCGTTCCCAAGTCCTCTGTGGTAGGGATGCTGCTGGCCCATCCGGAAAACTATCAGATCGTGGACAGCTCACAAATCGGTTTGCTTCAGCATGACGGCCTTTCCTGGCAGATCATGGGCGACCATTTTATTATTCTGCCGGAATTGACCCATGAAAGTATCCGAACTGAGCGAACGATCCGTTCATGGCTGCAAAAGATTCCACAGGAGGAACGGGAAGAATTTGTTGATTCATTATTCAGCGTGCTTTATTCCACCGGAGCGCATACGCTCTCCGAAATTAGAAAGGACCGGATGAAGGCCGCAGCCGCGTCCATCCCTGCATTGAAGGAATTGCCTAAAGAGAACAGGGATCGCATTCTTGAATTTGTAATGCTGTTGAACCTGATTTCCAAACGGCTGAATGACGAAAGCAAAGCGGTTCGCACAGAAAGAATCCAGGATGAGGTGCCTGCGTTTTCCCAGCGCTCGAAAAAAAGAAAAAAGAGCAGGGCTACTATCCCTCTGTCCACTGAAACATAATCCGCTGTGCAAAAAAGATCAATGAAAAAGTAGTAGCAAGCAGGGCAAAAGTCCCACTTTTGCATATTGGCAAGCAATGCAATCGTTTTACTTTTTGCACTTTGCTTGTTGGTGGCCCAGCCCCCAATCCCCTGTAATGCAGACTAAGCGCTGCGGTTGTGAAGTCTGTCTGCGACATCCTCCGCCTGGTTTCGTATTCCAAAACGAAAAAAAGCCCTATACCTATCTTCCTCAACGGACATAGATAGATATAGGGCTACTCTTTACCGGCCAGCCTTTTCAGGGCGCTGGTTGTGTTCACGAGGTTTTTTCTCACTTTTGAAAGGCTTCTCGAACGCAAAATGCTCATCAGCGAGCAGCGTAAAGGAATCAATCGTCGTTGCGTTTTCCGTCAATATCTGCCATAATAAAATGGAGTGTAAAAATAAAAGAAAGGGGGAATTGCCATGCTGCAAACATCGTTTCATGCCTATTACAAGGCCCGACTTTTGGAACAACTGCCGGAAGCAGAACAGTTTATTCCGGTCTTTGCATCATCGGACATTGAAATCTATCCGTTTCAGATTGCAGCGGCCAGCTTTGCCCTGCGTTCCCCCTATCAGAAAGGTGCCGTTCTGTGCGATGAAGCAGGTATGGGCAAGAGCCACGAGGCCATGCTGGTCATCAATCAAAAGTGGCTGGAGGGATACAGCCGGATTCTGTTGGTCATTCCCAATGCCGACCTGCTGCACCAGTGGACGGAAATGCTGGAGCGATTCTATACCGTCCCATATGTGGTGCTGACCAATCGGGACCAATGGCGGCAGAACACCAGTGAGGACAACTCCAACGCTTTTATCCAAGATGCCATTGTTATTACTACCTACGACTTCGCCGCCGACAATGAGGAGGCCGCAAAGGTAGTTAACTGGGATCTGACGGTATTCGAGGAAGCCAATGCCCTCTCTCCAGTCTACCGGGAGGACAACAAGCAGGCCAAGGCCCTCAAGCGGATCGCCGGAGACTCCTTCAAGCTGCTGCTGACCGGCACTCCCATTGAAAAGAACATCATGGACTTATACGGTCTGATCTGGTTCATCGACGAAACGCTGCTGCCGGGAGAAAAAGAGTTTCTGGCCCGGTATCTGCGCCGACCAGAGAACTACCCGGAACTCAGCGAACAGGTCAGCCGCTATTGTTTCCGTACCCTCCGTTCCCAGGCCAAGCACTACGCCAAGGTGACGGAACGTGTGCTGCTGACCGTGGAGTACACCCCCGGCAAGGCAGAGCGGCAGCTCTATGAGCTGCTGTACGCCTACATCAACCAGCCGGAAAAGAAAGCCTTTCCCGAAATGAACCAATATGACCTGGCTCTGCGGCTGCTGGGCCTGTTGGGTTCCTCTACGGCGGCAATTTTGCAAACCATCAAAGGTATCGTCAAGCGGCTCCAGGGGCTGGAAAACGCAGCGGACGAACTAAGCCAATGGCAAGAGATTCAAACCGCAGCCGAAAGCATTCCCCAGGATGCCAAGGCCGGTGAGCTGCTGACCGTTCTCAAACAGGGATTTTCCCTGATGAAGAAAACGGGAGCCAAACAGAAAGCGGTTATCTTCACCGAGAGCGTGGAAACCCAGAAGATGCTCCAGAATCTTCTTTCTGACCGGTACCGCACTCTGGCCTACAACGGCAGCGCCGATTACTCCGTGATCCGCCAGTTCAAGGAGGATGGCGAGGTGCTGATTTCCACCGATAACGGTGCCAAGGGCTTCAATCTGGAGGAGGCTGCTTTCATCATCCACTACGACCTGCCGTACAACACCTTAAAGCTGGAGCAGCGTATCGACCGCTGCCACCGGCTGGGTCAGGAAAACGATGTGCTGTCAGTGGCCTTCATCGACAAGAACAACTTTGCCGATGTTCGCAAGCTGGAGCTGGTCAACAAGCGGATGTTGGTGACAGACGGTGTCTTTGGTATTACCGATGACGTGCTGGGCGGTTTTACAGATGATGTAAAAGCAGCCTTTCCGGTCATTGCCCAGCGGTTGCGGCCCAGGGCACAGATTGAGCAGGCATACCGCCAGACCCTGAGTACCCACGAGGAAGATAACCGGCAGACCGTCTCCGCAGCGGAGGATATTCTGTTTACCACCTTCACCAAGGAACTGGCCGACAAGGTGAAGATCAATCCCAAGTATGTGAATCGCCGTGGACAGGAGCTGAACAACGACCTCTGGGAAATTACCAAATGGTTTTTTACTCGTTATAATGAAAAGAACGATGATTGCCGTTTTGTGATTGACGAATTCAACCGTACGATCACGGCCACGGAGTACCGGGAACTGCCGGTGCTGTTCTACTACTGGACGGGGAGCCGGAACCGGCCCTATCGCAGCCAGAAGATGTACGGCATGGCAAAAGACTTCAAACCCAAGGCCGGACAGATTACCCTGTCCAGTATCATAGGCCGTGGGATTCTCCACGAGCTGGAGTGTGCCAACGAGGGAGTGCTGACCATCCCGACGGTGCAGGCGCCGTGCCAGATAGCCCTTTATACTGTCACCCTGGTTTCAGGCTCCAGCCGCACAGAACACGCCGTACTGTGCGGTTTGACGGATAGCGGCAAGGCCCTGGACGATGCAGCTTGCCGCAGCATCTTTGACTTGCCGGTGGAGAGCAGCACGGAGGATGAGCGGAGATCCCCCCACTGGTTAAAAGGAACCAGCCGCCCCCACCCGCTGGATCGGCTGGTGCCGAGTGATAAGATGATGGCGGAGCAACTGGAGCGCCTTTCGCCTGCCCAGGCCGAGGAAATGGAGCGGATGAAGCAGCAAGTGTCCGCTGATAAGGCGGCATTGAGCCGAGAACTGAACACCCTGGACAGCCAGGTACAGCAGGCGCAAGCGGAGCTGGAGGCCGTCACCGGCGACCGGCTGAAACGTCTGGCTGCACAGAAGAAAATCAACCAGCTTCGGCAGGAATATATGAAGCACCAGGAGAGCCAGTTCTTTGACGCCATGCGGCTGGATATGGAGCTGGAAGAAAAAATGAAAAGATAATCGAAACATTACCGGTGTTTCAATAGACCACGAGTATGTAGTGTGTTATACAAAGCAATTCGGACACCGGGTATTCCGTGGAACCGACAGAAAAACAGAACAATATAAGAATCCTGACAATGACCCCCGTGGCCCTTGGACAAGTGCTAACATGGTAGGACTTGCTACTGCCGATGCTCGTCCAAATTTGCACTATGATTTAATCAATCCGGCAGATGGAAGAAACTACGGATGCCCCGAAAAAGGCTGGCGATATGATCGAAATACCATGAATCGGCTCATTCAAGAGGGCAGGATTATTTGGCCCGACAACCCAGATGGGCGGCCGCGCAAAAAATCATTTTTGAACGAGCTGTCAGACAATCTTCCTGGTTTTTCATCTGTTTTCAGCACTGGCGTTTATACAAATACTGCAACCAAGGAAATTGGAGGATTGTTTAATAAGTATTTATTTGATTTTCCAAAGCCAGTCGAGGTTATTAAGCAATTAGTTTCCCAAGTGTCTAACACGGATGACATCATCCTTGACTTCTTCTCCGGTTCTGCTACTACCGCCCATGCAGTGATGCAGCTCAACGCTGAGGACGGTGGAAATCGGCGCTTTATTCTGGTACAGCTTCCCGAACTGTGCGACGAAAAGAGCGAGGCATACAAGACCGGGTACAAGAATATCTGCGAGATCGGTAAGGAGCGAATCCGGCGGGCTGGTAAAATGCTAAAAGATGCGCTTGAAAGTTCCGGTTTGTTTGTTCGTGCAATGAAACGCCATCAAGATCAGCATGATTCACTTGAAGGATTTGCTTATGCGGAGTGGGAAGAAAGTCCAGAGGTAATCAATGCAAAAAAAGAAATGGCAGCAAAACTGGATGTGGGCTTCCGTGTTTTCAAGCTGGACACCTCCAATCTGGAAACCTGGGACGCCACCCCCATTGAGGACGAGCAGCTCGACCTGCTGTATCGGCGGATGAACAGCATGATTCATCGGGTGAAGCCGGAGCGCACCGACCTGGATATGATTTATGAAATCATGCTCAAACTGGGTGTGCCGCTGACCTACTCCGTGACACCGTTCTCCATCAATAACAAGACTGTCTATGGCGTGGGCGATGACTGCCTGCTGCTGGTCTGTCTGGCCGAGGATGTGCAGCCCGAGGACGTGGAGCAGATGACCGAATATGCCCCGGCAAAAATCATCATCTCCCGTGACAGCTTTGCTGACGATACCGCTATGGCTAATGCCTACTATATCCTGCGGGATCATGGGATTGAGCTGAAACTGGTGTGAGAAAGATATGAATAACACTCTAAAATGGTTTCATGTAATCACAAAAACCATTGTACATTGCTTACTTGGAACAATCGAATACATTGGTATTCCATTTTTACTTGCTTGTCTTTCTACATTCATTTCCCCTATCTCCAGCGGTAATACTTTGTGGCTTTGGATTGAGCGGATTGCTTTTTGCTTTACGATATACGAAGTAATTATTGTTGGTGTGCGAAAAATGCAGATTGACATACGCAAAGATGCACTATTAGCACTAAAAACCGCCTACGAACGAGCAGCCCTGTATTGTGAAACAGGAAATCAAGACATATATCGGAACTTAACTTCAAAAATAGATCAGGTGCTTGACAATGGGATACTAAATCAACTTGATGTTGTGCAGAGCTATAAAAATCTCAAGCTCTACATGGACAGCAAAAATATTGTTGGAATCAAATATGAGATTATCAATATTCAGCACTCCATTGAAGCAGATAATCTCTTATGGAACTATACCCTGTTCCTGCGGTTATTTAAGAGGTGAACAGGCATGAAACTGAAATTCAAGAATCAAGCCTTCCAAATGGATGCAGTCAACGCTGTGGTGGATTTGTTTGCCGGCCAGGAGAAAACACGGAGCACCTTCTCCGTCATGGAGGAAGCCCAGACCAATTTCTTAAATGAGCTGGGCCAGGGCAATGCTCTCTACATTGACCAGGAAACATTGACCGCCAATATGCACACCGTCCAGAAGCGGAATAACCTGCCCCTGACCCCCACAGCGGAAGGCTGCCAGTTCTGTATTGAGATGGAAACTGGCACCGGCAAGACCTACGTCTACACCAAGACCATCTTTGAGCTGAACCGCAAGTACGGATTCACCAAGTTTGTTATCGTGGTGCCGTCGGTGGCCATCCGGGAGGGCGTCTACAAATCCTTTCAGGTCACGCAGGAGCATTTCGGCCTGCAATACGACAACGTGCCATGCCGGTACTTCATCTACAACTCTGCCAAGCTGTCCGACGTGCGGCAATTTGCCACCAGTTCCAATATCGAAGTGATGATTATTAACATCGACGCTTTCAAGAAAGCGGAGAACATCATCAATCAAGCGCAGGATCGGCTCAACGGTGAAACGGCTATGGGCTTTATTCAGAACACACACCCTATCGTTATCATCGATGAACCCCAGAGCGTGGACAACACCCCCAAGGCCAAGGAAGCCATTGCCACGCTCAATCCCCTGTGTGTGCTGCGGTACTCCGCCACCCACCGAGAAAAAATCAATCTGCTTTACCGCCTGACTCCGGTAGACGCCTACCAGATGGGGCTGGTCAAGCAGATCGCCGTATCCTCCAATCAGGTTGCCGGTGGCTTCAATCAAGCCTATGTGCGGCTGCTTTCCGTCAGCAACGACAAGGGCTTTAAGGCCAGAGTGGAACTGGATGTGAAGGGCAAGACCGGAGCCGTGACCCGCAAGGCCATGACTGTCAAGCCGGGCGACGATTTATTCCTGCTGTCCGGCGGGCGGGAACTGTACGAAGGCTACACCGTTACCGGAATTGACTGCACTCCCGATTTTGAACATATCGAGTTTGGCAATACCCAGGAGGTCAAGCTGGGCAAGGCCATTGGAGACGTGGACGAGAACATCGTCAAGAAGGCGCAAATCCGGCGCACCATCGAAACCCACCTTGACAAAGAGCTGCGGTATCTGGACAAGGGGATCAAGGTACTGTCCCTGTTCTTCATCGATAAGGTGGACAAGTACCGCCACGAGGACGGCACACCCGGCATCTACGCCACTATGTTTGAGGAGTGCTATCAGGAGCTGATCGCAAAGCCCAAGTATGCGCTCCTCCGAGAGCGATTCACCACAGATGTGAGCAAGGTACATAACGGCTACTTCTCTCAGGACAAGAAAGGACGCCTGAAGGACACCAAGGGCGACACCCAGGCCGACGATGACACCTACAACACCATCATGCGGGACAAGGAGTGGCTTCTCAGCTTTGAGTGTCCGCTGCGGTTTATTTTCTCCCACTCGGCGCTGCGGGAAGGCTGGGACAACCCCAACGTGTTTCAGGTCTGCACCCTGATCGAGCAGAAGTCCACCTTTACCTGCCGCCAGAAGGTGGGCCGTGGCCTGCGCCTGTGCGTGAACCAGGACGGTGAACGCATCGAGGACAAGAATATCAATGTCCTTCACGTCATGGCCAACGAGAGCTTTTCCGAGTTTGCTTCCACCCTCCAGAAAGAGATCGAGGACGAAACTGGCGTCAAGTTTGGTGTACTCCAGCTCAGTTTGTTTGCTGGGATGACCTATCAGGAAGAAGTTACCCGTGAGCATACGATTGACAGAGAAGAGGCCCACGAGCTGGTAAAAACCTGGATGGACGACGGCTCCATTGACAAATGGATGGCCGACCCCGAAATGACGGCAGCGGAAGAAAAAATTACAGCGGAATTGGAATCAGGGAAAATCACCGAACCGCCCAGCCCCGTAACGGAAGTCATGCGCCAAATTAAAAACGGTGCGACCGCTGAACAGGCAGCAGAGGCAATTATTGGAATCACCAGTACAATCACTACCGTAGAGGAACATACCGTCACCCACGAGGAAGCTACGGAGCTGCTGGAGCATTTTGAGCAGAAGGGGTATATCACCAGCACCGGTAAGGTCAAGGATACCATGAAGAACGCTTTGAAGAACGGAACCCTTGACCTGCCGAAAAAATATGAAGCTGCCAGAGAGCGTTTTGAGCAGATTATCGCCAATGCCGACCGGAAGCCCCCGGTGCGGGATGCCTCCCGTGATGTGGTGGTACGGCTCAACAAACAGGTCATGCTCTCCCCGGAGTTCCTGGAGCTGTGGAGCAAGATCAAGCAGAAAACCGCCTACCGGGTGAGCATTGACACAGAGCAGCTGGTGAAGAACTGCGTCAAAGCCTTTCAGGAAATGCCCCATATCCCCAAAACCCGTCTGGTGTCCCAGACTGCCGATATTCACATCCAGCAGTCCGGGATCAGCCACATGGAACGGGAAATGCGGACGATGGAGATTGCCAACGATTATCAGGCCCTGCCGGACATCATCACCGCCATCAGCGATGAAACGCTGTTGACCCCGGCTACCGTCAATCGGATTCTGGTAGAGAGCGGACGGTGTGGCGATTTCCTCAACAATCCGGAGGCATTTCTGGAGCAAGCCGTAGAGCTAATCCGCAGCCACCGCCACGCCTTGGCTATCGACGGTATCCGTTATGTGAAGCTGGATGGCCAGGAATATTATGTGCAGGAAATCTTCGACACCACGGAGTTGCTTGCTAACCTGGATCGAAACGCCGTAAAGGTGGAACACAGCGTCTATGACTATGTGGTTTACGACAGCTCCACGGTAGAGAAGCCGGTGGCGGTGGCCCTGGACAACGACCCGGATGTGAAGATGTTCTTCAAGATTCCCAGCCGCTTCAAAATTGAAACCCCCATTGGCACGTACAACCCCGACTGGGCTGTGTATCTGAATAAGAACGGTGAGGAAAAGCTGTACTTCGTCCTGGAAACCAAGGGTGACACCAGCTTTATGCACCTGAAAACCAGTGAGCAGCTAAAAATCCACTGCGGCAAGGAGCATTTCAAAGCACTGGACGCAGGTGTGGAGCTGGAGACTGCAACCAGTTGGACGGAGCTGCGCAAGCGCATTTGACAGAGATAGAAAGAGCTTTTTATCTCACATCTCGTCCTTGATTCTTGCGCTTTCCCTTGTTGGAAATCTGCTGCTCCTTCTGCGTCTGGCGCACCATTCTCCGCACGGCCAGCCGCTCTGCATCCTCGTCCAGCATCCGGGACACCGCCTTTTTACTATCAAACATCAGAAGTGGGCTGTACTTCTCACCGTAAGCCTGCTGTGCCTGGTTCTCCGCTTCCTGTTCTTTGCCGGGGCGGATGGCCTGTCTTGCTTCATACAGCTGCACTGGGTCGAAGCCCTGGGCCTGCTCCCGAAGCCCGGCATACTCGTTCAGGGCAGCGTCCAACTCGGCGGAATATTTCTGTTCCTGTTCTTCCAGCCGTTTCAGGCTCTGCTCCATGGCGGCGATGTCTTTGGGAAATTTATCGGCGGCATCTTCCTCGGAATATGCCAGCGACGCCAGAAGCAGATTTTTCTCCGAACGCAGTTCCTCCAAATCCTCTGTCAGTGCCGCAATCTTAGCCGCCAGTTCCCGGTGCCAGAATACATGAACCGCAGAGAGCGCCTTTTTCTCGGAAAGCAGACTGCGGCGCTCCTTCGTCTTATCCCGAATGTCCTTTGCAAGCTGATTGTACTGTGTGAGGGCAGGGCGCAGCGTATTCAGCGAAGCATTCAGGCGTTCCTTGCCCTTGCGGAGATACCCCAGCTGATAGCAGAACAGCAGCAGATTTTTACGCA
>USHP01000052.1 GCA_900554625.1 uncultured Eubacteriales bacterium
AGCCGGATACGTCGCACAGCAGCACCAGATGCTTGCGCTGGGCCCGTTTTTTCCGGTAGCGCAGGCGGTAGAAGCTGCCGCCGGTTTCCAGGCCCTTGCGGATGGTTTTGCGAAAATCCAGCTTCCCGGTGTGGGCGCTGCCTTTGCGCTTGGCGGAGAGTTCTCCGTTGATCTGCCGGGCCACCGCCTGGATCATGGAAATGGCTTTGGGAATTTCCGTATCCTTAAACTCCGAAATATCCCGGTACAAAATTCCCATTTCCGGGTCAATCTCCTGGGCGCCCACTCCTGCATTCTCCATCAGCATCTGCTGCTCCAGAATGGCCCGGGCAAATACCGAGTGGATAAATTCGTCGTAGAGTTTGGGATTGCGCTCGGCGGTGCCCCGGTACTTTTCCATAAAGCTGCGCAGCCGCTGACGGGCATCCTCCGGCATGGCAGCATAGGCCTCCCGCTGGCTTTCGTCCAAGTCCATGGGTTTGCCGTTGAGCTGCAATTCCTCTTCTGCCTCCTGGCGGTGCTGCTGCATCTCCTGCTCCCGCTGCATCTGCTCCTTGGCCTGCTGGCGCATTTTTTCTTCGGAGATGAAAAATCCGTCAAAGCACCGGTCAAAGGAAAGCTGCTCTTCCCGGGATTTGGCATAGACCGTCCGCAAGGCAGTTTTCACCTGCTCCCGGTCTGCCATTCCCAGGCCAATCAGCAGCTGTGCAGCGTCCTCCGTTTCCTTGGGGCTGATGATTAACCCTTCCAGCCGCAGCATCCGGGAAAAAGCAGACAGCTTTTCCAGGTAGACCTGCGGGTCAGTCATGGTGATGTCCTCCGCAGCCTCCGCATTGGCAGGATTGGTGGTCATCCAGATTCAGTTCGGCGATATCTTCGTTATTTTTCAGCACAAATCCCGCCGTCTGCCGCAGGGCATCCGGGGTCAGTTCCCGCAGGCCCAGGGCATCCAGTGCCGCTGCCCAGTCCAGGGTTTCCGCAATGGAGGGCTTTTTCAGAATGGTTTCGCTGGCCCGGAGTTTCTGCACTGCCAGGGCAACCTGGGCACACAGCCGGTCATCCACATGGGGAAGCTTTGCCCGCAGAATGGCCAGTTCCTTCTCCATGTCCGGATATTCGATATACAGGTAGGCGCACCGCCGGCGCAGAGCTTCGCTCAGGGGTCTTGCCCGGTTGGAGGTCAGTACCACAAAGGGGATGGATCTGGCCTTGATGGTACCTACTTCCGGGATGGATACCTGCATATCCGAAAGCAGTTCCAGCAGGAATGCTTCGAATTCTTCATCGGCCTTGTCAATCTCGTCAATCAGCAGCACCACCGGCTTTTCCGACCGGATGGACTGCAGCAGGGGCCGCTCCAGAAGGTATTCGTCGCTGAACAGGGATTTGGTCAGCGCGTCCTTGTCCTGGGCATTCATATTCACCTGGATGGACAGCAGCTGCTTCTGGTAGTTCCACTCGTACAGGGCCTTGCTCTCGTCCAGGCCTTCATAGCATTGCAAACGTACCAGATCCCGGTCCAGGGCCGAGGCCATCACCTTGGCAATCTCGGTTTTGCCCACACCGGCAGCGCCCTCAATCAGCAGCGGCCGTCCCAGCTGCAGCGCCACATACAGCACCGTAGCCAGGGTATCATCATAGATATAATGGGCCTGATCCATTTTTTGTTTCAGTTCTTCTAAGGTCATGCAGTTTCTCCTTTTTCTTTTTATTATACCATACCCTGCAAACAATGGGAAGCGGAATCTGCTGGCGGCTGCAGAAAACCCTCCTGACCGTTTTTCCAGTCAGGAGGGTTGTTGGTTTTTGCTGGAATTTACTTGCAGGCGATGGCCTCGATTTCCACCAGAGCGCCCTTGGGAATATCCTTGACGGCGTAGGCTGCCCGGGCGGGGCAATTTTCCGTGAAGAACTCGGCATATACTGCGTTCATGGCAGCAAAATCCTCAATATTTGCCAGCAGCACCGTGGTTTTCACCACGTCTGCACAGCTGTATCCGGCCTTTTCCAGGATATTGCGGACGTTGGTCAGAGACTGACGGGTCTGGGAGGCAATGTCCTCCCCGGCAAAAGCACCGGTAGCCGGATCAATGGGCAGCTGTCCGGAGACGAACAGCAGATTTCCTGCCTGCACTGCCTGAGAATAAGGGCCGATGGCGGCGGGGGCATTTTCCGTGTGAATGGGATGATTCATGCAACATACTTCCTTTCGTTATATTAGGATTCGGCTTCTGTTTCCAGGTACCAGCCCACGTTGTTGGGGGCGTCGGGATACCGGAAGGCTTCGGCAATCAGTTTGTATGCAGGCAGCGGCGTAATTTCATCCGTATCATACCGCCAGCCTACGCCGTAAGGCTGAGAGCCGGTAAAGGAGGACCAGCAGTCCGGATGCTGGGCAATGAAGCGGTCCTGCTCTTCCTTGGGAATCCGGCTGCCGCCGGCAGGATTCAGTCTGGCGCACAAATGGGTCATAGGCAGATCATCCAGCGGGGACAGATCCTGCACATGCGTATTGCTGATGTTCAGCATTTCCAGGCTTTCACAGTTTGCCAAAGGCGACAGATCCTCAATGTACTCGCAGAAGGCGATTTCCAGGAACTTCAGCTTCTTGCAGTTTTCAAAGGGGGTCAAATCCTTGATGGGCGCGCCGGATACGATGATGTACTCCAGGTTGGGCATTCCCGCCACAAAGGGCACTGCATCCAGGAATTCATTGTGACCGATGTCCATGAACTGCACGTCTTCACAGTAAATCAGGTCATGGCTGTTGTCGTCCACCAAGCCGTACACTGCCCGGATGACCTGGGCATCGGTCAGGCTGGTGCCGCCCTCACCAAAGTACACCCGCCAGACCACCTTGGTTTTATCCCGATAGTCGTCCCGGATTTTGGCCAGAACTTCATTGGACATCTGGCAGTTTTCCAGCACGAAGCGGCTGCAGTTCTGCATCAGGTCCAGAGCCTGGCGCACTTCCTGTTCCCCATCGTCGCCGATTTTCGTATTCTTGATGTGCACTTCCTCGTCGGTGGTGGAGATGGTCTGACCAAAGAAATCGAAGCTGTAATGGAATTTCACCTCCGGAGCGGTGTCCATCAGGGTTTTGACGTCCTCCTTGGTCAGCTGGCTGACACCTTCGGCATTGTTCAGTTCCACGCTTTCCAGGTTAGGCAGCATGGCCAGCTTTTCTGCTACCTCCGCAACGCCATCCGAGGTCAGGGTCGACAGATCCAGCTGGGTAGTCTGGGTGTCATACTCCTTGCCCATCAGTTCCACGGTACAGGCAATGTCGATTGCTTCATAGGCAGCTTTCAGCTGCTCCACCTCTTCCAAAGACAGTTCCGGCATCTTCAGGTTGATGGACTTCACCTGAGGAAGATACACCAGGTTTTCCATCAGGGCTTCCAGGGTGTACTCTCCATTTTCCAGCACCAGTTCCGTGGTGTCCGGGGGGAAGGCTTTTCCGCCCAGGTCCACTGTATAGGTAACTGCACAGTCCGGATTCTGACTCTGGAAGGCTTCCAGCTGCGCATAGTCATGGCAGGAAGAGGCATCCAGAGTCTTCAAGTTCGGAAAATATTTGCTCAGAATGTCCACGTCTTCCTGGGTCAGGGTGCTGACACTGATGCTCTGCGAATCACTGGATACTTTTCCATTCTGGAACGGTACGTTCCAGACAATCTGGCACTGGGGCAGCTGGGCGTGAACCTGGTCGTAATGGGCAGCGGAAATATCCTCCTGCCGCAGGTCCAGCGTGACTGCATGGATGGAATAGGCCTTTCCTTCCACAAAAATGTGATTATCCCGATACCACAGGAAGCCCACGATGCCTCCTACTGCCAGCGTCAGTACGATCACAATCACCAGAAGGACGGTCACAAGTTTATTCTTCACTGCATTGACCTCCAAATGATTTCAAACTGTGAAAAATCATAGCACATTTTTAACCGAATTGCAACCTTTTGTCAGAAAAGCCTCGCAGAGTTTGCCGCCTACGGCGGCAAATAAAGTCAAGAACGTTTTCGGCCGGGGCGCACCCCCAAGTTAGCTTCTCTTGCCCCTTCGGGGCAATTTACCTTCCGTACCTGGACGAAAACACATCTCAGGCTGCAAGTGTGGAATTTGTCCCCCATCGGGGGACAAATTCTGTGCGCAGCAGACTGCCAAAGTTTGTCAAAAAAACCCTGCGGGATTTTTTGACAGTCTGAAAGACCGCAGGCACCGGAATGCCTGCGGTCTTTGCTTGTATCAATCCCGGCGAAGAGCCTCGATGGGATTCAGGTTTGCCGCCTGCACGGCAGGGAGCATGCCGAACACCACGCCGATCAGGGTGGAGAACACCACTGCCACGGCAATGGCCGGCAGGCTGATGGACACCGGAATCTGTACCATGCTGGAAATCAGCTGGGCCATAATGACACCGGTAATCACGCCAATCAGGCCGCCCATACTGGTCAGAACTGCGGACTCTGTCAGGAACTGAAGCAAAATCCGCTTCTTTTTCGCACCGATTGCCTTCTTCAAGCCAATTTCCGCAGTACGTTCGGTAACGGACACCAGCATGATGTTCATAACGCCGATACCGCCAACCAGCAGCGAGATACTGGCAATCCAGATCAGCTGGGTGTTGGTGGACTCAGACATCTTCTGCAGCTGCTGGGCCTGCTCCAGCATATCCTGGCTGCGGTACTGGAGTTTGCTGCTGGAACTGACAATCTGCTTTTGATTCAGAAGATCCGCCGCATCCTGTCCGGCGCTGGTCATGGCATCGGTGTTCACCACTTTGAGAGCCACGCTTTGGGGCTCATCAAACCGGTAAGCCGTAGGCCAAACACTGTCAGGCAGGTAGACAGCGCCGGTGGAGTTGTTCATATACAGCTGATAGTCCTTCATGGTGTTGATGGTAGGGGCGAATTCTTCCGAAAGGGCCACCACACCTACCACGGTAAAGGTATCGCTGTTCAGTTCCACGGTTTTTCCCACCGGGTCTTCTCCGCCGAAGAGGTTCTTGACGGTGTTGGTGTCCACCAGAACCACCTTGCGGTAGTTGTCATAGTCGCTCTGGGTAAAACCCCGACCGCTTTTCACCTGGTAGCCATACACATCCAGATAGTGTTCATCAATACCGAAAATCTGTCCGCTGTAACGGATATTCTGGTAGTACAGTCCGTCGGAATAATTCCGGGCACAGTACAGCGACACTTCCTCTACCCCTGCAATTTCCTTCAGCTCCTGCCGGGTCTGTTCGGTAATCACCCGAACTCCGTCAGGATTTCCATTCCAGTTCATATCGTAGGGGTAACTTCCCTCGTTGAGCTGGACGGTAACCACGTTATTGCCAGCACCAATCAGGTTCTCCTTGATCTGCTCGTTGGTGCCCTGAATGGTGGAGACAATGGTAATGATGGCTGCGATGCCGATGATGATACCCAGCATGGTCAGCACCGAGCGCATCTTATGCCCCCAGATGCCCTGGAAGGCAAGTCTGATATTTTCTGTCATAAATGCCCTCCTTAGTACGAATACAGGCTGGACAAATCACTCAGTTCCGTAGGCGCACCGGGCTTTACATTCTTTCCATAGGGGAAGGCAATGTAGTCATCCTCGCTCAGGCCGCTCTTGATTTCGGTGTAGCTGCCCCAGAGGGATTTACCCACGGTAACGGTACGTTTCTCCAGTTTGCCGTTTGCACCCTGGACATAGACATAGGATTCTCCATTTTCCGTGCGGACGAAGGGATTCTGCAGGTAGATGCCGTTGGCTCCGGTACTGGTGGCAAAGGTCATGCTCACATACTTACCCGCCTGCAGGTCGGCGCTGCCGTCCACGAAGGCAACAAAGGGATAGTAGGAAGAATTGGGGTTACCCATGCCGCTGTAGCCGTTATCTGCGCTGGGGAAGTCGCCGATAGACTGTACGGTTCCGGTGTAAGTCATGCCGGATTCCCAGTCATTGATGGTAACCTCCTGGCCAATGCGCAGGTTGTCCTTTTCCAGTTCGTTGATGCTGCCTTCCACATAGAAGCCGCCGCCGCCGGAAACCTTCATAAAGGGAGTCTTGGACTCCTTGGCTTCCTCCTCCGTCAGCAGGGATACCACTTCGCCGTCAATGTCGGCGTAGATGTTGCCATCGCCCACTTCGGTCTGCATGATCTTGTAGTCGGCGTCTGCCATCTTGATCTTGAACTCCAGGTCCTTGATCTTCTTTTCCTGCTCAGCACGCATCTGGGCAATCTGTGCTGCGGTATAGCCGCTGCCGAAGTCAATATCCGGGATCTCCGCTCCGCCGGGGTCCTCTTCCCCGTCATCGATCAGGGTATAGTCCATCATGCCGGAGGCATCAAACAGCCGGATGGAGAAGCTGCCGTCCCAACCGTAGACATGGGCACCCTGCCAGACCGTCCGCTGCCCCAGAGACATATTCCCCTGGGTGATTTTGAAGATGACATAGTACGAATCCACACTGATATAGCCTTCATCGCCGCCCTCTTCCGGGAAATCGGAAGCCTGGGACATTTCCGCCTGGGTTTGCGTATCTTCCTGGGAAACTTCTTCCACAATTGTCTCTGTAGTATCTTCCGTCGTTGTCTGCGTTGTGTCTTCCTTAATTTCCCCGGCGGGTTCTTCTGTAATTTCTTCACCAGGCTCTTCCGGGACTTCTTCGCCGGGTTCTCCCGGAACTTCTTCATCAGGCTCTTCTAGGATTTCGTCACCGGGCTCTTCTATAATTTCCCCAACAGTTTCTTGCGTAGTTTCCTCAATGGTCTCTTCTGTGGTTTCCCCGGTAGTTTCCTCGGTGGTTTCTTCTGTCGTTTCCGGCTCCGTCGGATCCACCGTCATATTCTGCAATTCTTCTGCCCGCTGGCGAATGGCCTCCAACACACCGTTGTCAATATTGGTAGTGTCCTGAAGCCAGCAGATCAGTGCCAGTTCCTGGCTGCTGCCGTTGTACTCCGGATTGTCGGAAATCCGGTAAGCCTCCATCAGCATGGAGCCTGTGTTGATATCTTCATCAATGGACGGCTCATCAAAAGACGGCGGCTGCATGGGTTTCATGCTGGCAATTCTGTTCAGCTCCGCTTTGGCATCTTCCAGATCCAGCTTGAGCTTTTCCACTTCCAGCCGCTTACGCTCCAGTTCCAGTTCCGAAAGGGTGGTATCAAAGCGCAGCAGCACGTCGCCCTTTTTGACCATGTCGCCCTGGGATACCAGAACTTCCGTCACCGTCTGGGTTTCGGATAGAAACACTGTCTGTATCCGGTCGGTTGTGACCGGGCCATAGCTTTCCTGGGAATCTCCCCAGTATTCCGTCATGCCGATATCCATAAAGGAGTAGACACCTACTGGTTCCGCTTTTCCGCCGGCGCCCAGCCAGATTCCTGCACCCAACGCAACTACCAGCACAACCGCGGTGACACTCAGAAGCAGTTTTTTATTCTTCAGATTGGCTTTCTTCAGAGATATCTTCGGCAGTTTGATCTGCGGCAGATTCTCTTTCTTCACAGAGAGCTTCTTCAGATTTATGTTCTTCAGATCCAGTTTCTTCATCTGCGTCTCCTTCCTGCTGTACTTCACCGGTATGCAGTTCGCCGTCCAAAATCCGATAGGTCTTGTCAGCGCAGGCTGCGATACTGGGCTCGTGGGTAATCATGATAATGGTCATTCCCTCCTGGCTCAGCTGGCGGAAAATGTCCATAATCTGGTTGCCCGCCTTGGTATCCAAAGCGCCGGTAGGTTCGTCTGCCAGCAGAAGATCCGGTTTTCCCACAATGGCCCGGGCAATGGCCACTCTCTGGCACTGACCGCCGGACATCTGGTTGGGCAAAAAGTGCATCCGCTCTTCCAGGCCCACGGACTTCAGTGCTTCCGCCGCCCGTTCCCGGCGCTCTTGTACCGGGACACCGGCGTACAGCAGCGGCAGCGCCACATTGTCCAGGGCGTCCATTTTCGGCAGCAGGTGGAAGCTCTGGAACACAAAGCCCAGGTGTTTGTTGCGGATCTCCGCCAGATCGTCGTCGGTCAAATCCTTCAGGTTTTTTCCGTCCAGCTCATAGCTTCCGGAGGTGGGGACGTCCAGGCAGCCGATGATATTCATCAGCGTGGTCTTTCCGGAGCCGGAAGGACCCATGATTGCCAGGTAATCGCCCTTTTCCACGGTCATATTCACATTCTTCAGAACCCGCACCGGCTCTTTGCCCTGCATGTAGTCCTTACAAATGTCTGTCAGCTTCAAAATGGGCATTATGCCACCTCGCCTTCCACCATAGCGTCTTGCGGTTCCTGGGTTTCTTCCTGGGTTGCCTTGGGTGCTTCCCGGGTGGTGGGAGCGCCTTCTTTGCACAGATCCGGGTCAGGGAAGGCGATATAGTCTTCCATGGTCAGACCTTCCGTAATTTCCTGGGTATCGTTCATGGGGTTATATTCGCCCAGAACCACATCCCGCTTCTGCAGCTTGCCGCCCTTTTCTGCCCAGACATAGGCAGTGCCGTCTTCTTCATAGCAGATAAAGGTGCTGCTGATGCTGGGGCCGGTAGTCTCGCCCTCCTCGGTGAGGATTTCCAGGTAGACATGCTGTCCCAGAATCAAGCCGTCAGTGCTGTCCAGTTCCACATAGAACGGGTATTTGCTGGAGGCGCTCATCTCATCGGAGCTGCCGCCGCCCATGACAATCATACCGCCATTGTTATTGTTCTGAATGGGGCTTTCGTAGTCCACCAGAGTTACCGTACCGGTCCAGCTCTTGGTATCATCGGTACGGGAGAGGATCTTCAGCCGATCTCCCTGGGTGATACCGCCGCGCTGCAGTTCTCCCAGTACACCCTTGATGCGGTAAGAACCCACCTGCTGAATGGTAATATAGGGCAGAGGCTTTCCGTTATTATCCGTCTGGCCATCTTCGTTGATGGCCTGCACACGGCCGTCAATGGGAGAAACCACTGTGGCGTTGGCCAGCAATTCCTCGGATTTCTTGACCTCTGCTTCCTTGGTCTTGACCTTCAGCTCCGCCTCTTTCAAATCCACCTGGGTGGACTGGATCTGAATGGTGTACTGCAGCTTCTGGTTTCCGCCTACGGTCTCCCGCTCGCGCTCCAAAGTGGCAATCTGATTTTTATAATTTTCAATGGAGGCAACCAGCTGCTCCTGCTCCAGGCGCTGCTTGTCCAGGGTCAGCTGCAGTTCTTCAGTGTCGTAGCTGAACAATTCCTGCCCCTTCTTGACATCGTCGCCTTCTTTGACCTTCAGTTCCTTAATGGTCTTTTCTCCGTCCTTCTGGATTTCCGTCACGTTTTCGGACACCACCATGCC
>USHP01000053.1 GCA_900554625.1 uncultured Eubacteriales bacterium
GGCTTTCCAGCCCGAAGGCCAGTTCGTGCCAGACCTTATCGGTGACGATCTGGCTGTCGGGATTCTGAAGCACAAAGCCGATCTTGGCTGCCTGGGTTCGGTTGTCCACCTGTTCCAGAGGGGTTCCCTTGTAGAGAATGGCTCCTTCTTTCTGACCGTGAGGAGCCAGTACGGTTTTCAGCTGCCGCAGCATGGTGGACTTGCCGCAGCCGGAGGGTCCGGCAAGAACCGCAAAATCACCCTGCTGCAATATCATGGAAACATCATGCAGCACAGAAATCTCCTGTTCCGGGTAAGTAAAGGTTAAATTTTGGATCTTAAAGAGTTCCATTTCCGATCCTCCGTCAAGTCAATCATCAGCGGCAGCAGACACAATCCGCTGTAACAAACATAGCTAAGAAGCTGCGGGAGTCCAAAGAGGCTTCCCGTCATGGTGGGATAGTAGACCCAGGAGATCCATCCCATCAGGCTGGGCATTACCGCCCCAAGGCAGAGAACTGCCATAGTCAGCAAGGTAATCCCATCCCGTTTTTCAAAAATGTAGATAGAAAAAGCTGTCCGTCCCTGGATGCCGTAACCCCGGCTTTTCATGGAGTCTGCCGACACAATGGACTGCTCCATAGCCCAGCTGACGGTGGAAGAAAAGGCTGCCATCGCCTGCTGCAATTGCTCCCTGGGGTTCTCTGGCTCGTGCATAGCCCGCTGAACCCGCAGCACGCTTTGCAGGTAATTCTTAAACCTTGGCACAAACCGCAGTGTCATGGAGATCAGCAGAGACATAGCGGGAATGATCCGTCCGAAGAGATAAATGATCTTATCGGAAGTAAACACCGTATTGCAGCAATTGAACCAGACGATGGAAGCACCCATCATCACCGCGGAAGCCAGGCCAAAGCAGATGGCTTCCAGGGTAATTGGATTGTCGTTGGGCAGGTAGAACAAAACTGTAATGCCTTCGTGGTTAAACGCGGGGTTCAGAATTGCCATACCCAGCAGGATTGGTAGCAAATAGCCAACCTGCCGAAACATTCCCTTTCTCCCCTGCAAATACGTCAGATAGGCACAGCTGCTGAACAGAGAAATCATCAAAATCACAGGGTGATTGATGAACATGGTAATCACCATAGAAGAAAGGAAAAAGCATAAATTCACTGCCGGGTGGAACCCGGAAAAGGCATCATTCTTCATAGATTTTCTCCGCCCCCAGATCTGCACCCAGATCCAGAGTATAGCTGAACACGATCACGTCACCGTCTGCCAGAGTATAAGCGGAACAGCCCAGCCCCGGATAGACACCGTTGACGCTGTACATCCATCCGGACTGGGGGCCACAGTCAAATTCATATAGGTTTCCGATGCCTTCGATATAGACAGAGTCGTAGGCAGAGGCATCCACATATTCAAAGTGAATTTTTTCTTCCCGAAGTACCTGGCGAAACACATCAAAAACGGAATTGCCGCCGGTAAATTCCACTTCGGTAACACTCAGCAGGGTGCCGTCCTCCGGTACCAGTGCTGCTTTCTCCTTGGCGAGCTGATCCAGGTTCTCAAGAAGCGTATCGCACCGGATTTCTAAAGTACAGGTCAGCTTGCCGTCGCCATTTGTATCTGCTACTTCTACCCCATCGCTTTTGCCGCAGCCGCACAGCAGCAAAAGTATCACAACAAATGCGACATATTTTGCGAAACGCTTCATAGGGAACCTCCAAAGCTTGTTTTTCTTACTTCATGGAGTACAGAGAAGATTTTCCCTGTTCCATACGGTCGATGGCAACCAATGCATAGAAAGCCTGCTCCGTTGCCAAGAGGTCTGTATCACCATCCATCAGATGGGTAAAGCTGCCATCCTCCAGCTGGAACCGCAGCAGAGCATCCTTCAGGGTATTGCCGTTCTTGACAAAACGGGAGTCCTCCAGTGAGATGCCCAGTTCCGTCAAAGCAACGATGGTCTGGGAAACTGCTTCACTGCTTTCCGTATTGTGCTCCGTAAAACCACCGTTGACATTCTGCTGCTGGGACAGCAGCCCCAGTCCCCGCTCCACAGCCGCAGCCACGTCGGGGCGGTCACGATACTTTGCCAGAGCCTGCAGGGCCATGGCGGTAATATCGATCTCCGCAGGGCCACCGGCCATGCTCCAGCCGCCGTCAGGACTTTCCGCATTTACAATATAGTCTACGTACATGTCTCTGGTAGCCTGATTGCTGGTTGCAATATTTTCAGGAATCTCGTAATTACCACTATCCAATGCCAGCAGTGCGAAAATAGGGCCGTTGATACCCTGGAAGACAGTCTGTTCAAAGTCTGCCAAAGGAGTCAGCAGGTTAAAACCACCTACGTCAGAAGCGTCTCTGCCAATGGCAGTCCAGGCCAGGATCACACGGGAATATTCCGTATATTTTCTGTTGTGGAGAATGCCCCCCTGCTCTGCGGTATAGGCGGCAACCCGTTCGCCGTAGCCCAACAGGTATTCCTCCATACCTTCCAGCTCAGACCGGGCAAGGCCCAGAGCCAGCCATTCGCCGCCCACGGAACCAAAGCCCGGTTCCGGAATTTCCGATTGCATCCACTTGGCAATTTTTAACAGGCCGTTTTCCTCTGCCTGCGCAGGTGTTTCCGTCACAACAGCGAGCTGTTCTTCTTTCTCTCCGGAACATCCAGCGAACGCAAAGAGCATTGCAATTACGAGCAAAAGAGATACTATTTTTTTCATATTGTTCTCCTGTCCGGAAGCGGTATTCCAGACGAAATACCGCTTCCCTGTTTTCATTCAGTCGGTTGGCTTTCTTCTGCCGGTTCCTCTACTGATTCTTCTGCCGGGAATGTCTCAAACTTTCCTGCCAGATACTGCTGAATCAGCACCGCGTCATTGCTGTCGATGACACCGTCACCGCTCACATCAGACACGGTAAGGATCAGTTCCTGGTCCAGCAACTGTGCTTCATAGTCCAGAATCATCTGGGCATCTGCTGCCTCGATAGTGCCGTTAGAGTCCACATCACCCAGCAGGCCGCCACCAATGGTCAGCGTAATCGTTACGTTGGGACTCGTGGTTGCCACACCGGACTTCATAGCTGTACCGTCTTCCTGGTTGTGATACAGCACATGGGTAAAGGAAATGGTAAAGTTGCTGTCCTGTTCACTCAGCGCTCCCTGATGATAAGATACATAAGAAGTAATATCCCGTGTCATGCCATTGGCATAGGTAGCGGTAACTACCATACCGGTAGGATCGAATGTTTCGCCGGCAATGTAGGTGGTCTTTGCTGGCATCTGGGTTACTTCTATTTTTTCAATGGCGCTGCCAAATGCCATCAGGTGGGCAGAGTCATTTTTGAAATAGATCGTGCCGTATTCATCTACGATGGGGCTGCAGATGGCATACTGGGCGTGATCGCCGGTGGGCGTAAACAGTGCATACGCAGTAGTTCGACTGCCTTCTGTGGTTACATAGTCCACAGCACTTTGACCCGGCTTGTCCCGCAGGGCTCTCAGCTTGCCGGGAGTATAGTTATCAAAGAAATACACATAGGCATAGCCGCTGGTTGCTTCATAGGCCGTTGTTAACAGGCCGCTGGTCTGGGGATAACCCTGCGTCGGTACGCTGTACGCAATCGCTCTGCCGCCCAAATCAATGACCGTAATATTGTGTCCGGAATAGGCAGAGAACTGACCGGCACCGGAAACACCAACATAGGCACGACCATTGTGAACCACGGGAGAACAGGTACTCATGGGCGTTCCGCCCACACCATTTTGCAGACCTACACTCCATTTATTGATCATTTGATGTCCGGAAACCTGGAAGCCATAGAAGCTACCGCCCTTGGATGTAAAGTAATAGGCATTGGTAGCACTATCATATACCACAGTGCTTCGGATATCGCCATTCAGATTGTTCCAACTGTCCAGAAGTTCGCCTGTTTTGGCATTCAGAAGCAGCATCCGGGAGGTCTGACTGGTACAGCTGTTGTCGCCGTCATCCGTACCAATAAGAACAAAGTCGGAACCTGTATAGGCACCTGCCCAATAGTAGCCGCCTTTGGCTGTATAGTACCAGGAAGAACACTTCTCTTCTTTTGCTTCACCGGGCTGTTCATCTGTAATGGACAGGCAAACAAAGTTTGCATTTCCTGTCTCACTGTTCCAGAAGCCTGTATAAAGGTATCCATCTTTCACTGCAAGAGGACAATTAGGCTGGCCGCCCAGCGGATCATTATAGATCCAGAGGGATTCCAGCGTAGCAGCATTGAATGCCTGGACGCAGCCATTGGACAGCGCCACGAATACCATGCCATTGGCATAAGTAGGCGGTGTAATGGAGAAGCTGGACTTATGATCCATGGTGCCCTCGGCCAGAATCTTGCCGGTAATCCTGTCTACGCGATAAAGTTTATCACTTGCGTAGGTAATAATGTCTTCACCTACAAGGATCGGGCTGCCTACTGCATCGGAGTCGATACCGCTGCCAATCTGATTTGCCCAGTAAAGCGTACCATCATCAGCTACATTGGGAATCGGCACATCTGTGACTGCGTTATTGCTGTTATTTCCTCGGAAATTGGGCCAGGGCGACACAATGGTTGTATCAATAGCGCTGTTTACGGATGCTTTGGTAAGGGCCCAGGCAATTGTTACTACACCGCCATCTCCCCGTTCCGTAACAATATATTGTTCCTGCCCATCCAGGACAATCAATTCATTGGCATCGTTGCGGGCAACTGTCAGTATTCCGGATTTGCCCACATACCCATACTCTGTTAGCGCATAGCGATAACTATAGCCCTCGCAAAGCTGAAAAACACCATCTTCTCTCGGCCATATACGCTCACCGGACAACACTTCATGCATATTCAGCAATGCAGTTCCCGGAGAAATCTGGAATGTCACATCTACCGGTGGAGATTTGAGAATATGCAAAATATATTCCGTTGTACCAGTTGGCGCCTTTTCGTTTGTGACTGTGATCAGAACTTTCTGTGTATTCATGGTACCGTCCAGTTCGATCGCAGCAGTGCCGGATTCCGTCACATTTTCACCATCTACGAAAAGCCGGTAGCCAACGGATTCCTCACCATAGCAAAGATTTTCCGTATAAGCAGATAAGGTTAATTGCAATTCTTGGGCAACCATGGATACTTTCACGGAATATTCTTTTTTATCCGGATCAAAACCTATGGTTCCATCTGTTTGATTCAGCACTGCTGCAATACCATCACTTTTCACAGATAGGTTTTTTAATGTCAGAGTCCGTTTGAATTCCGTGACGTAGTCCTGGTAATAATTCACACCATCCACCATTTTGGACAAACGGATCGTCAGCATATTTTCAATTGGATTTTCATCCAGTAAAAAGCGATTCAGATTTGTTCCTTGACTTTTTCCGGAAGTCAGCTCAATACGTCTCTCTTTTCCATGATATTGATTGTGCAGGGAAACCTGATTGTAAACTGCTTCAATGGTTACATCCGGCTCACTGCTGGCAACCCAAATATAAGGATTGTATTCTGTATCCACATAAGTGATTTCATATCTGTGATTCGACGCTGTAAAAGGACTGTCCAGAGCAACCGTATTTTTATAACTGCTTCTGTTGAAAGTGCCAAACGCCAATTCCGTCAGCCAGTCGCCCATTTCTTCAAAGTCTACATAAATAATACTATTAGCTACTTCTTCCAAGGAAAACTCATCCGCAATGTGGTAATAATCGTTGCTAGTTGCCACATAACTGTATGTCTCACCGGGGACAAGGGTATACTTGTAACGATTCTGTGTAGTACCTTCCTTGTGGGTCGTATAGGGCATGACCACACCGTTGCTGTTTACTACCTCCACCGTAACTGCCTTGTCAGAAAGAAAAGATAAGGTTTTACCCTCACCGGGCTGGATATTCAGTTTGTAGGTATTGGTATAACCATTGGCAGAAACCAGCAGTTCTACTGCAGTCTCACCCTCAATATTTAAAGTGACACCATCTTTGGCGGATTGACCATTGACAGTTACCTCATACGCATCCACCAAAGGCACTGCACTGACTGTTACACTTTTGATGGTATCCAGGACCTTATACGTATACTCTGAGATCGTTCCGTCAAAGGCTGTGGTAGCCGCCTGGTCAACCACTGTGCCATCTTCTTCTGTGCCAACCAAAGAAATGGATGCCAAGGTGGGAATTCTCTCAAAGACAGCGGTATAATCCTGTGCGTACGTATAACCGTCAGTACCTGCGCTGCTGAGACGATAGATCACCGTATTTCCTTCTGAGCCTTTTGCCAGCACACTGTATGCACCGCTGGTCAGAGACTCAAAAGGAATATCCTTTTCCATAGGATCAGAGGTTGCATTCTTCATGGTATATACTGCAGTCAAAGCTGGGACTTCAGTAAGCAGATCCTGATTGTATTCTGCATAGGTATATACTGTACCAACAAAGCTGTCAAAAACAGGAACCGTTACCGTCCTCCCATTCCAGCTGCTCAGCTGAAATTCGCCATCGGAGAATTTGCTTTCTTCACTTGTTTCCGCGCCATAGCTTCCGGAAAGACGGAATGTATCCTGCTTCAGCCACAGCTCTGTCGGCAGCGCTGCACTTACCGTAGTTGCAGAAGAAACATCGGTCTTACCGGAAAAAGAAAGGCCATCATGGGAGACACAGAATGTATAGGAACCTTGAGGCAGATCCAGCTTGCCGTCGCCATCATCTTCCCACTGCTTACCGTACTCGTTGACAGCAGTAATAGAGACACCGGCGTAATTAGCTTCGGAATAGGCCTTGCTGCCATCTGTAAAGCTGACAGCAAATTCTGTACCAGACAAAGCACTCTCATAATCACTGACTGCTTTGTTCAGCTCATAAGCAAGGGTTCTGGCATCATCACTGCTGATACCCACAAAGGAGGTGTAGGCTGTATCATAGGCCGTCTTTGCAGCCTTCCGAACGTCTGCATCCTTTTCCAGATAGTCCGCCATGGCTGTCATCAGCAGCTTCATACCGTCGCTTGGCTTACTTTCGGAGGATGCGCGCTCACTGAAGCAGTAATGAGTCACAGAGGATGCCGGTGTTGTCAGATCGTAACCGCCATTTTGGTCACTTCGGGTATAGTTACCCGTCACACCATCAATAGCCGTTACCTGCCCCAAATCCAAGCCGGTAAAAATATGCTCACTGGCTTCCAAAGCTGCTCCGATGGTCTGTCCGGAGGCGTAGGTGATATATTCCGGTGCAATCACCAGCTTGCCGCCAGCCTCTGCCACCAGAATGAACTTTCCGGCAGCCGTTTCTTCCGCCTGTGCTGTTGTGGGCAGAAAGCCCACAACCAACAGGACAGATATCAGCAGGATCAGCATCCTCTGTATTCTTCTCATAGGAGTATCTCCTCTCCGCTTAGTACAGGCATTTGAACCACTTCAGCCAGAATCGCCTGTACCACTTTTCTTGTTTGTTGATATTTTCAATAGTTGTATTCCGGAAGGAAAGCAGGCTTTCACGGTGGCTTTCCTCCATGGGTCGGCTGCTGAACATGGCACGGTCATTGAGGGTAATCATTTCTTCCAGTTTCCCGGAGTATTCCTCGCCGAACCGTTCTTCGGCAGGTTCCCGAAGCAGCCGCATGGAACCGTTGCCCAAATCGAAGCCCAGCTTTTCCAGAATGGTCATGGTATCGGCAAAGATCCAGGCAACTGCCGCCTTAGGATCCTTGTCCCGAAACTTCTTTTCCTTCTTCTTATTGATATGTTCTCTTCGTAAGAACAGTAGCAGGAACAACAAGGCCAAAATAGATATTGCTTTCATCAAGCCGGTCAATGCATTCAGAAGGATACTGACAACACTGCCGCCATCTGGATCGGAAACTTCCGTTTCAGAATCCTCAGGCTTCTCGTCCTCTGCTTCTTCGGGATCCAGTTCCGGATTTTCCTCATCGCTGTCACCCTTACCGCTGCTGTCATCGGGATTCTCCTGGATCATTTCGCCAAGACCGGGAGTCAGATCCATGGGGATCCAACCGATGCCGTCCTGGTAGACTTCCACCCAGGCACGGGCAGCGCTGCTGTCCACCATCAGGGGCTCAAAGGGTTCTGCAGAAGCTGCCATCTGCTCGGTAATCAGATAGCCTTCTACATACCGGGCAGGAATGCCAAAGTACCGCAGAGTAAGCACTGCCACGGTAGCATACTGGAAAGAAGATCCCCGAGCAATGTCCAGAGGCAACTCCAGTTCTTCCGGTGTACCGGTTTCCGGAAAAACTTCACTTAAAAACCGCAAGGCACATTCCTGAGACTGCTGGTAGTTAAGACTTGCCACACTTCCGTAAGAAGATGCGGTTTTATCCCAGGTTTCGGAAAGAAGCTGCTTTGCTTCCTCCGGTACCTGAAGATAGAAATTGTTTACGAAATGCCGGTAACCGCTTTCTGCTTTCCGGTACAAAAGCACCGGTTTTTCATTGGACTGCTGCAGAAATGTCAATACCTGGGTAATTGCCTCGGAGCCGCCGGAGACGGAAGAATAGGTATAGACCCGTTCCCCATCGGAAAGAACACCTTCCGTGTTCAGGTTTTCCGGTTTCAGTGCCTCTCCTGCACAAAGGCTGAAGGGAACGTAACGGTAAAGGCTGCAGGCACCCATGTTCTGCACCGTGATGGTGTTAGTGGTCAGCTCCGTCTGGCTGGATGCCGCATGGAACTGAGCATTGGGATTAAATGCATTCAGATTCAGCCAGTACAGCAGATTCTTGTTTTTCACCAGCAGGTCTTTCTCAAGGGGTTTCCACTGGTTGTCTTCAAACACGCTTCCGGTAAAGCCCCGGAGGTACATGGCTTCCGGATTTTCCATGGTAACGATCAGGGCAACTTCCGCTCCCTTTTCGGTTTCTTCATAAGCTCTGAAATCACCCTCCGGCAAGGTGGTGTGTTCGGTTTCGTATTTATGATAGTGGATACTCTCCTGCATCTGATCCCCGACTTGCTCTGTCCAGGCACGGATACCGGGCAAAGACACCAGCAGAATCAGAGCCGCCGCAGCAATTCCACCTGTGATCCAGCTCATGGTAACGGGCGCCAATGCATTTCTGCTTCCCCAACCGCTGTACATGAGGATCAGAACCGATGCTACCAGGATGATCAGAATCCATACAAAAGATAATTCTATACCAAAGAAGGACATCCCCAAAAGGGCGATACCGGGAAGTATCGCTGCCAGTACCGGA
>USHP01000054.1 GCA_900554625.1 uncultured Eubacteriales bacterium
ACTGACAGAGATGGAATCTCTGGAGTCCCAGAGCAAAAAAATGAAGCAGCGCATTGAGGAAGTCAAGACCTGGCTGGAGCAGCTGTATAACCATCAGCAGGCTTTGGCGTACCAGGCTGCGGAAGAGAATGCGGCCCGGGTGGCACAGGCCTGGGACGCTTTGGATCACGCAGAGCGGGAACTGACGCAGCGGGAAGAGGCCTGCGCAAAATTGGCTCCCCGGGAGGAAGCGGAGCAAAAGCTGCGGGATCTGCGGCTGTTCCGGGATGAATGGAACGCCATGCAGGCCGAGGCGCAGCGGCTTCCTCAGCAGCCTCAGGAGCCTCAGATGCCCCAGCCTTTCACCGGTATGGAGCCGGAAGAGGCCAGGGCTATGGCTCACGCAGACGCAAAAGCCTTTGCAGATGCGAAAACCACCAAGACACCGGGAATTCTGATGGGAATTGGTATTTTTGGCCTGCTGGCAGCGGGTGTGCTGGTACTGTTGACTGCCTATGTCTTTGCGGGAGTGGCAGGCGGCGCAGCAGTCATTGCCCTGATTTGGGGAATTTTGGAGGCCATCTCTTCCAAAAAACGGGCAAAAGAATTGGAACGCAAATACGGTACAGCCCAGTGCAGACATTGGGAAGATCCCGTGGACGAGTATGAGCAGGCCAAAGTTATCTATGAAAGTGATCTGCACAGATTCAAGGAAAGCAGCGGTGATGTGGAAGTTCGCATGATGGTGCTGCGGAAAAAGCGGGATTCCCTGTGCGGCGATCAGGAACCGGATGCCTTGCTGGACTTCTGGCAGGAGACGGTGAGCCAGTGGGATGGCTACTATGCTGCACGTCGGGAAGTTGCTCAGAACCGCAAGCATTTTGAAACCCTGCGGGCTATGGTCAAACCGGTTGAAAAACCGTCAAAGCCCGACCATCTGACACAGTCTGAGGAGGAAACCGCCCAGCTGCTGACCGAATGTGCTGTGGAGCAGCAGCGGCTGCAGAACCGTCTGGGTCAGTACCAGGGACGGATGGCAACCCTGGGGGATAAGCGGGAGATTTCGGCCCAGCTGGAGCAGAAGAACAAGCGGATTTCCCAGCTGGAAGAAACCTATACCGCGCTGACCATTGCCCTGGAAACGCTGAACCAGGCCCGTTCGGAGCTGCAGCGTCGGTTTGCTCCCAGAATTACCAAGCGTGCCCAGAAGCTGCTGTCACAGATGACCGGCGGACGGTACCACAGCCTGACGATGCGGGAGGACTTCAGCCTGCAGTCCGGCGCCCGGGAGGAGGATACCCTCCGTGACAGCCTCTGGCGCAGCGACGGAACTATCGATCAGCTGTATCTGGCGCTGCGGCTGGCAGTGGCGGAGGAGCTGACACCGGAAATCCCGCTGGTTCTGGATGACGCACTGGTGCGTTTTGACGATACCCGGATGAAAGCCGCACTGGACATCCTCCGGGACGTGGCGAAGAGTCGGCAGGTGATTTGCTTTACCTGCCAGAATCGGGAAAAGCAAGCGCAATAAACACCAAAGGCAGGGGCTTAGCCCCTGCCTTTCAGCGAGTCAAAAAAGCCTCGCAGAGTTTGCTGCGGTAGCAGCAAATAAAGTTAAAACCGTTTTCTGCCAGGGCATGTACCTGGCAGAAAACACTTATCAGGCTGCAAGTGTGGAATTTGTCCCCCATCGGGGGACAAATTATGCGCGCAGCAGACTGCCAAAGTTTGTCGGAAAAGCCCGCAGGGTTTTTTCGACAGTCTTAAAGGGAGGAAGCGTTTGCTTCCTCCCTTTATTGCTGCTTCTACCGAAAAATATCTTCATAGGGGTAGCTGGTATAAAATTCTCCGACCTCTTGCCAATACGGCTGGCAGGAATCCAAGGTCAGTTCAAAGGAACCTTCCTGCATGCGCTGCAGCATGAGGGAACTGACGCTGTTGGCATAATGGATGGTATCAAAATACAGCCCCAGGTTGGTAACCGTTTCGTAGTCATCCAGGAAGGAGAATACCCGGATGTTTTCCCATTGGAGCAGCTGCTCACTGGTTTGCTCCAGGGCGGCAACCAGACGGGGTACGTTCCCGTTTTGCATTTCTTCATCCCAATGTACCACACTCACCGGCGGGAAAAAGTAGATGAACTGAATATCCGGATTGGCCTGGGCGAGGGAAATGACATTATCCTGCAAATTTTTTGTCAGGCGCTGGGAATCCTCCTGGGTAAATGTCAGCCCCGAGGGTGCTTTTGCCGGCCGCTGATACTGGCTCAGGACTATCTCTTTGCCATAGTGCTCAGGCTCCTGAGGGTACTGCAAATATTCATCGAAAGTCGTAGTGACATTTCCGTTTTTGGTATACTCCAGAACGTCCCATACCTTCAGCAAGACCTCCTTGTTGAAGAGGTAGGACACATCATTGAGGGGATTTTCGTCGTACAAATACTCCGGGAATGTGGCATCTGTTCGCATATAGTCGCTGTCCGTAAACAGAAACCAAGGGTCGATGGAACAAATGATCAGCTTGATATCCGGATTTGCGGATATTGCCCGCTGCAGATTATGGCTGATTTCTGCAAAGCTGGTACCGGTGAAAGGAACCTTAATGGAGGTGACATCGAACAGTTCGTCACACTGGGTGGTTTTGAAACCGATGGACATGGAACTGCCGGTGATGATGGCGTCGTAAGTGTAATGCTTTACGATGCCGTCGTTTTGATAACGGGGCAAATCAATGGGATATTGCAGGAAGCTTTTGGGCGGGCCGAAATGGAAAAATGGGTCAACTATCGCGGTTATTCCGCCGATGATTCCCAGAATGCTCAAGGTCAGAATTAAAAAACCGATACACCAATTTTTTCTGTGTTTCATAATTGCGTCCTCAGAAGTTAAAATACAGGAAGGTGCTGATGCCACTGAAAGAGAGGATGCACCACAGCAGCAGCCCTGCACTCAGCAGCATGTTGCCCAGGGTGGGACGGAAATCACACATGCGCTGATAAGCGTTTTTCCCGGAGAGAATCAAGGCCAGACCGCCGCCGTAACAGATCCAGATCAGCAGTCCCGGATATGTACCAAGAATGCCAAGGAAGGGGACGGAGGAAATCGGGCGCTGCAGCTCCGGAAGCTGGAAGGCCTCCAGAATCTGGGGCGCCACCGGACCAAGCTGCATGGTCAGAATCTGCTTGATTACCACCCAGGCATAATAGATATTTTCCGTCCGGAAAAAAATCCAGGTTATATTCAGAAAGCAGAAGGTCATCAGCCAGGACAGGGCGGGGTGGAGGCTGCGGAACCAATCCTTTTTCCACCGGGTAACGCAGTAAAATGCGCCGTGAAGTCCGCCCCACAGAACAAAGGCCCAGCTGGCACCATGCCAAAGTCCGCTGACCAGAAACACGATCATGGCGTTGATGTATGTGCGAATCTGTCCTTTGCGGTTTCCGCCCAAGGGGATGTATACATACTTGGTGAAAAACCGTGTCAGAGTCTTATGCCAGCGCTGCCAGAATTCCGTAATGGTCAGCGCCTTGTATGGAGAGTCAAAGTTGACCGGAAGATCCAGATTCATCATCTTGCCGATGCCAATGGCCATGTCACAATATCCGCTGAAGTCGAAGTAAATCTGGATGGTGTAGGCGAGGGTTACGAGAATGGCGTTGGTGGAATCCAGAGCGTAAACGTCCTGAAACCCCCAATTTGCCGCCACACCGAACGTATCGGCAATCAGCACCTTTTTTCCCAATCCCAGGGAAAACATAAAGATGCCCTGAGCCAGGTTGTCCCAGTTCCATTGCTTCTTCTTCAGGTCCTGAAACTGGGGAATCAGTTCGTCGTGGGTCACAATGGGGCCTGCAATCAGCTGGGGGAAATAGGCTACGAAGGAAGCGTACTCCCAAAAGCCATACCGGGGAACCTGACCGTGGTAAGCGTCTACCACATAGGATATCTGCTGGAACGTAAAAAAGCTGATTCCCAGCGGCAGGATCACATGGTGAAGGGTAAAATCCGTGTGGGCAATCTGGTTCAGATTGGTGATGAAAAAATCGTAGTATTTGTAATAAAACAAAACGGCCAGGTTCAGCCCAACCGCAATCCATACTTCCCCGCGTCGGACATGAGGCCAGGGAGTCTTGTCCATCAATACGTTGATCAGATAGTTTGCGGTTATGGATACCAGAATAATCAGCAAATACCATGGGTTAAAGTAGCCATAAAACCACAATGACATGGCAAGCAAAAACAGCTGTGCCAGCTTATATTGCTTTATCGCATTCAGCCCGAAATAGCCGGCCAGACATAACGGCAGAAACGCCAAGATAAAGATGTAAGAATTGAATAGCAACCGTTCTTTCTCCTTCTTTAATCTGTTCCTGAAAAATCCCTTTTACTGCATCAAGCAGGCTGGCATATGCCAGCCTGCTTGAAAGATACAAACATAATAATTAGTAAGCTACGCCCCAGTAGATCATCTTGCTGGCGGGCTTGCCGCAGCAGGCGCAGGTGTCGCCCAGATGCTCCTGAGCGAAGGGGATGCAGCGAGAGGACATACCGGCTACTTCCTTCATCTTCAGCTCGCACTCCAGATCGCCGCACCACATGGTCTTGACGAAGCCACCGTTGGTTTCCTGCAGCTGCTTGGCCTCTTCCAGAGAGTGGGCTTCGTAGATGTGCTCTTCCAGGTTCTTCTTGGCCCGCTCGTACATGCCCTGGTGCACCAGCTCCAGCTGCTGGGCAACGGCGGATTCCAGCTCATCCAGCTTCACTACAATCTTTTCACCATCGTTGCGGCGAACCAGTACGCACTGACCGTTCTCCAGATCCCGGGGGCCGCACTCCACACGCAGGGGCACACCCTTCATCTCGTACTCAGCGCACTTCCAGCCCATGGAGTTGTCGGAGTCGTCCATCTTGACCCGGTAGCCGGCGGCAATCAGGCGGTTTTTCAGGTTTTCGGCACCTTCCAGAACACCGGGCTTGTGCTGGGCAACGGGCAGAACCACCACCTGGATGGGAGCGACCTTGGGCGGCAGCACCAGGCCGTTGTTATCGCCGTGGGTCATAATGATACCGCCAATCAGACGGGTGGACACACCCCAGGAAGTCTGGTGGGGATTGACCCGCTGGTTATTCTTGTCGGTAAAGGTAATGTCAAAAGCCTTGGCAAAGCCGTCGCCAAAGTAGTGGGAAGTACCGGCCTGCAGAGCCTTGCGGTCATGCATCATGCACTCGATGGTGTAGGTAGCTTCGGCACCGTTGAACTTCTCCTTGTCGGTCTTCTGACCCCGGGTGACCGGCATGGCCAGCACGTTCTCGCAGAAGTCAGCGTAGATGTTCAGCATCTGCTCGGTGAAAGCCTTGGCTTCCTCGGCAGTGGCGTGCATGGTGTGGCCTTCCTGCCACAAAAATTCCCGGTGACGCAGGAAAGGACGGGAGGTCTTTTCCCATCGCAGAACGCTGCACCACTGGTTGTACTTCATGGGCAGATCCCGGTGGGACTGAATCACCTGGGCGAAATGCTCGCAGAACAGAGTTTCAGAGGTGGGACGGATGCAGTAACGCTCTTCCAGCTTCTCACTGCCGCCCATGGTAACCCATGCGCACTCCGGAGCGAAGCCTTCCACATGATCCTTTTCCTTCTGCAGCAGGCTTTCGGGAATCAGCATGGGCATGTAGACATTCTCCACGCCAACCTTCTTGAACTCCTTGTCCATGATGTTCTGGATATTCTCCCAGATGGCGTAGCCATAGGGGCGGTAAACAAACACGCCCTTGATGGAAGAGTAGTCAATCAGCTGGGCTTTTTTGCACACGTCGGTAAACCATTGGGCAAAGTCTACCTCCATGTCGGTGATTTGCTCGACCTTCTTTTCTTTTGCCATTTTATTTCATCCTCTCAGGTTTTTTGAAAATTTCATAAAGATTATTGTAGCACAGGTTTACAAAAACTGCAAGAAGTGTTGCCGGAAAAATTGCAACTTTTACGCTTTTGGAAATTTCCTGCCGCCATAGCGGGATTTCTTTTGACAAAACCGTTGTCATCGGGGCGAAAATTTGATATACTGCTGAGAGAATACTTGAAACGGAGCTGTATCCATGAAATCCATCCGAGAAATTTATAAAATCGGCAAGGGTCCCTCTTCTTCCCACACCATGGGTCCGGAGCGGGCTGCCAAGGAATTTTTGAAGCGATACCCCCAGGCTACGTCCTTCCAGGTGACCCTGTACGGTTCTCTGAGCAAAACCGGAGTCGGACACGGTACCGACCGGGTGCTGCTGGATACCCTGGGACAGGAGCGGACGAAGGTTGTGTTTTCCAACCAGACCTGGGAGGGAATGCACCCCAACACCCTGGACTTTTCTGCCTTCCACCAGGATATCGAAATCGGCAGCCTGCGGGTGGAATCCATCGGCGGCGGTGATATCCGGATTCCCGGGGAAACCGGCCAGGGACCGTCGGAAGAGGTATATGTGGAGCATTCCTTTGCGGAAATTGCCTATTTCTGCAAGTGGCGCTATATCCACACCTTGAGCGAGTATGTGGAATTGAACGAAGGGTCGGGAATCTGGGACTTCCTGATGGAAGTCTGGCAGGTGATGAAAAACTCCATTGACGAAGGATTGTCTAAAACCGGCGTTCTGCCCGGAGGGTTGAATGTCCAGCGGAAGGCCAAGTACCTGATGGAGAAAACCGTGGGGGATGACAAACCGGCCCTGAAGGAATTTCAGATGATCGCCGCCTATGCCTATGCGGTGGCGGAGCAGAATGCGGACAACGGTACCGTGGTTACCGCACCCACCTGCGGGGCCTGCGGCGTTCTGCCTGCGGTGCTGAAATATGCCCAGGTCACCCAAGGCTTTACCGATCAGGAAATCTGCCGGGGACTGGCCACGGCGGGTATCATCGGCAACCTGACCAAGACCAACGCATCCATCTCCGGCGCTGAGTGCGGCTGCCAGGCGGAAATCGGCACTGCCTGCTCCATGGCTGCCGCTGCACTGGCGGAGCTGTATCATCAGCAGCTGGATCAGGTGGAGTACGCAGCAGAAGTAGCTATGGAGCACCACTTGGGGCTGACCTGTGACCCCATCTGCGGACTGGTGCAGATACCCTGCATCGAGCGCAATGCGGTGGCGGCGGTTCGGGCCATGAATGCCTGCAACCTCAGCTATTTCCTCACCGGCTCCCGGAATATCAGCTACGATATGGTCTGCCGGGCCATGAAGGAAACCGGCATCAATCTGGATCACCGCTTCCGGGAAACCAGCGAAGGCGGTCTTGCCAAGCTCTACAACCGAAAGCGCAATCAGCTTATGTAATCAAAAGTGCCTTCACCGGAATCGGCGAAGGCACTTGAGACTGTCGAAAAAACCCTTCGGGCTTTTCCGACAAACTCTGGCAGTCTGCTGCGCGCATAATTTGTCCCCCCATTGGGGGACAAATTCCACACTTGCAGCCTGAGAAGTGTTATCTGCCAGGTATACGCCCCGGCAGATAACGATTTTGACTTTATTTGCTGCTGCCGCAGCAAACTCTGCGAGGCTTTTTTGGCATGATGAAGTGCCTTCACCGGTAAGGGTGAAGGCACTTGTTTTTGCTTATACGATGGGTCAGATCACTGTGGCGGTCAGCAGCAGAATCACCAGACCTGCCACATTTGCCAGCAGGAACACGCCCAGAAATTTCCCGGCCTGGGCCTGGGGAGAACGCAGGTACAGCTTCAGGGTAATCAGGCTGGCCAGGGATGCGATGGGGGTGCCCAGACCGCCGATGTTCACCCCTTCCAGCAGGGGCTTCCACTGGTCAGTAAAGCTGGAGAGCAGAACTGCAGCAGGAACATTGCTGATAATCTGGCTGGTAGCAACGGATGTGAGCAGGGTGCTGCGAGAGAGCAGCTGCCCCAGGAAGGTACGAACCGCTTCCACACGGGCCAGATTCCCGGATACAATGAAGAAGCAAACAAAGGTGGCCAGCAGGGCAAAGTCCAGTTCTTTCAGCAGCTCCCGGTTCAGCCAGGCTACGCACACCAGCACCACCACCGTGGTCAGGCCGTAGGGGACCAGCCGGAAAACCGTCAGCAGGCACAGGATAAACAGGAGCACATAGACCCCCAGCCGTCCCCGGCTGCTTAAAGATTCCGGCTTCACGCTCAGCTGAGGCAGGCTGCCGGGAAGAACGGGCAGCGCCCCGGCGGCAAGGCAAAATAGACTCACTGCACTCAGCGGCAGCATCACGGCAAAAAAATCTCCCGCCGACAGCTGATAGGCAGCGTAGAGAAACAAATTCTGGGGATTGCCCACAGGCGTTGCCATACTGCCAAGGTTGGCAGCGATGGTCTGCAGCACCAGCATGGGAATGACCGCCTTCTTGCAGCCCAGCTGCTGCAAAAGCCCCAGGGAAAAGGGGACGAAAATCAGCAGGGCCACATCATTGGTCACCACCATGGAAGCAAAAAAGGGCAGCAGCACCATGGTTATGCCCAGAACCCGGCCGCTGTGAATTTTCCGCAGCAGCTGGTAGGTGATGTAGCGGAAAACGCCCACCGCCTGAAATCCTGCCACCACAGCCATCAGGCACAGCAGCAGACACAGCACCCGAAAATCGATGTATCCCAGATAAGCACCATCCGGGGGAATCAAAAACATGGTCGCCCCGGCACACAGGGCGGCAATACAGAGCACCATTTCTTTCTGAAAGAATGTGCGTACACGCGTAAGCATTTCAGCGCCTCCAAATTCACAAAATCCGCCTTGTACGATACCACAATTTCCTCCCATTTTCAACCAGGAAAGGGAAATTCCGGGGGATTTCCCTTTCCGCTGCTGGATGTTCACTGCCTGGTAAGAAGGGAACGGACAAAAAAGGGGAGGAAACGCTTTTGCGCTTCCTCCCGGGTAGATTTCTTACACAATGCCCTGGGCGTTCATGGCGTCCACGACCTTCAGGAAACCGGCAATGTTGGCACCGGCAACATAGTTGCCGTCCATGCCGTAAGCCTTGGCAGCATCGTCCAGGTTGTGGAAGATGTTCACCATAATGTCCTTCAGCTTGGCATCCACTTCTTCAAACGTCCAGCTCAGACGCTGAGAGTTCTGGCTCATTTCCAGAGCGGAGGTGGCTACGCCGCCGGCGTTGGCAGCTTTGCCGGGGCAGAACAGAACGCCGTTCTCCTGCAG
>USHP01000055.1 GCA_900554625.1 uncultured Eubacteriales bacterium
GCATTGTGCTGTGCGGCTACCAGCCGGAGATGATTCAGCGGGCGCTGGAGAGCAACGTCAACTGCCTGGTGCTGTGCCAGTCGGAGCTTCCTGCCCAGTTCCGGGATTTCCCCACCTCTACCTGCATCATTTCCACCCCCTTTGACGCCTACCGGGCCGCCCGGCTGCTGTTTTTGTCCACCCCGGTGGGCCGGATCTGCAATACCCAGGGGCTGGTGTGCTTCCACCTGGATGAGCGGGTGGACGATGTGCGGGAAATTGTGCTGAAATACCGCCATCCCAGCTATCCCATTCTGGACGCCCAGGAGCGGGTTGTGGGCATTCTGACCCGGTATCATCTGCTGCGCCCCCGGCGCAAACGAGTGGTGCTGGTGGACCACAACGAAGCTTCCCAGTCCGTGCCCGGTCTGGAGGAAGCGGAGATTCTGGAAATCATCGACCATCACCGTCTGGCGGATATCCAGACCACCAACCCCATTTTTGTCCGCAATGAACCGGTGGGCTCTACCAATACCATCATTGCCAGCATGTTCCAGGACCGGGGCCTGATGCCCTCGGCAGCTCTGGCGGGCATGATGGCGGCGGCAATTCTGTCCGATACCGTCATGTTCAAATCCCCCACCTGCACCCCCCGGGATGTGCGCACCGCTGAGCGGATGGCCCGGATTGCCAGCGTATCCCTGGACGAACTGGGCAAGGCCATTTTCTCTGCTTCCGTGGAGCACAAAACCGCGGAGGAAGTGCTCTTTACCGATTACAAGGAGTTCCACATTGCCGGACACTCCCTGGCGGTGGCCCAGCTGACCTGCGTGGACAGTGCCGCGGTGCTTCAGCGCCGGGAGGAGCTGCTGAAACTCATGGAGAGCCACGCCAAGAAGAAGGAACTGGATCTGGTGGTGCTGATGCTCACTGACGTGCTGCTGGAAGGCACCCAGATTCTCTATGTAGGCGATGACGAAACCATCCGCCAGGCCTTCAGCGTCACCCCCAAGGACAATACCGCCTTCCTGCCCAAGGTGATGAGCCGGAAAAAGCAGGTCATTCCCATGCTGTCGGATCTGTGGGGTTAAGGACTTTCCCTCTTTTCCATTTGGGAAAGTTATGATATAATCAAAAAATGTGAAGAAACAGGAGAACGCTATGGCCTTTGAAACCTTGCTGGGAAACGATCAGCTGAAACAGAATCTGACCCAAAGCCTTTCTAGGGGCCATGTTTCCCATTTTTATCTCATCGCCGGACCGGAAGGCTCCGGCAAGCATACCCTGGCAAACTTGCTGGCGGCGGCGCTGCTGTGCAAGGGAGAGCCAAAACCCTGCCTGCACTGTACCCCCTGCCGCAAAATCCTGGACGGCAGCCACCCGGACTTCATCACCGTGGACGATCCGGAGAAGAAAACCGTCACGGTAGACTTGATCCGCCAGGCCCGGGCGGATATGTATGTCCAGCCCAATGAGTCGGATTACAAAATCTACCTCTTTCCCCGCTCCCAGGACATGGGCATTCCCGGACAGAATGCCCTGCTGAAGGTGCTGGAAGAGCCGCCGGCTTACGGTGTGTTTTTGCTGCTGACGGACAATCCGGACAAGCTGCTGCCCACCGTCCGCTCCCGGTGTACCCTGCTGAAAATGCAGGCGCTGCCCCGGAAGGTACTGCTGGAAGAGCTGAGCCGGGAATTCCCCGACGCTTCCCGGGAGGATCTGGAAGCTGCGGCCAACCGCAGCGGCGGATTTTTGGGTCAGGCAAAAGAGCTTCTCTCCGGCGGCGCACAGCTGCCTGCCGGTACGGAAGAATTTTTGCAGGCCTTTGCCACCGGAGACGGTCTGCTGCTGACCCAGGTCTTTGTGCCTATGGAAAAGTGGAAGCGGGACGCCCTGGGGGATGCCCTGGCTGCCTGGCTGGAACTGCTGGAAGCGGCGCTGACCTGCCGCAGCGGTATTCAGGCCCTGTCCGGTCACGCCCGGAATCTGGCCCGGCAATGCAGCCCCGGACAGCTGTACCAGGGGGTGCAGCACCTGAAAAAAGCCCTGGACTACACCCAGAGCAACGTATCCCCCGCCGCCGTCTGCGCCTATCTGTCCTGGGCGCTGCGCACGTAAGAAGAATTTGCACGCCTCCGGCTTTCCCGGAGGGATAAGGAGAAAACCCAATGGAAGAAAACGTAACCCTTCCCCCCATGGAACCGGACGCCCCTGTTGAGGTGGTGGACATCCAGTTCCGGCCGGGACAGAAAGTATACTTTTTTGACCCCGACGGCGCGGTATTCCGCCCGGGAGATCACGTCATCATTGACACCGCCCGGGGTGCGGAATTCGGCATCTGCGCCGGAGGCAACCATACCATCCCCTTCCGGGATGTGGTGGCCCCGCTGCGCAAGGTCCTGCGCAGAACCACCCCCCAGGACGAAAAAATCGTAGCCGACAACCGGGCCAAGGAAAAGCGGGCCTACGATGTGTGCCTGCAGAAAATTGCCGACCATCAGCTGGACATGCAGCTGGTGAGCACCGAGGTTGCCTTTGATGGCAGCAAGATCCTGTTCTACTTTACCGCCGATGAGCGGGTGGACTTCCGGGAGCTGGTGAAGAATCTGGCTTCGGTGTTCCACACCCGGATTGAGCTGCGGCAGATTGGCGTCCGGGACAAGGCCAAAATGGTAGGCGGCCTGGGCATCTGCGGCCGCCCGTTCTGCTGCAGTGAATTTTTGGATGATTTTCAGCCGGTATCCATCAAAATGGCGAAAACCCAGAACCTCAGCCTGAATCCCACGAAAATTTCCGGCACCTGCGGACGGCTGATGTGCTGCCTGAAATACGAGCAGGATGCGTATGAAGATCTGATCCGTACCAGTCCCAAGATGGACTCCCTGGTGGACACCCCGGAAGGCCGAGGCACCGTGGTGGAGGTTGACCTGCTGCGCCAGCGGGTGAAGGTTCGGATGGAAGAAAATCCCGAGACCGTGACCCAGTTTGCCAACGCGGACATTGCGGTGCTGCGCAGCGGCAAGGCCCGGAAGAATGATCCTCCCATCCCGGCGGATTACGCCCCCATCTCCGGCGGCGGAAAACGCCAGAAAAAGCAGGAGCAGGATCAGGCACCGGTACTGGAGCCCATCCGCTTCCGCTACAGCACCGAACAGGTTGTGGAAGAAGTGCCTCAGGAAGCTCCGGCTGAGGAAAACCAGGCCAAGCCTTCCCGGCCCCGGCCCCGCCGGAGAAAGCCTGCCGAAGGCGGTGCCAAGGCACCCCAGCAGGGGGAAACCAAGACTGAAAAATCCGAAAAGTCTGAAAAACCCGAAAAAACCGGAAAGGAAGGGGAAACGCCCCGCCGCCGACCCCAAAAACCGTCCGGCGAAGCATAACGGCCCAGATAAGGAGCAGAAAGAATCATGTTGAAAAAGAAAATACCCCTGTCCCCGGGGCTGTTCCTGGTGGGACTGGTGGTGTATAACGAATGGATGCTTCATCTGTGGATCACCGAGACCTTCCAGTGGGGGCGCTTTGCCGCCCTCACTGCTTTTGCCCTGGGTCTGGGGTGCATCCTGGGATTTTTGGTCAGCCTGATTCCCAGGGGCGGTGCTGCCAAAGCGACCGCCATCGTTCTGACACTGGTGGTTACCATAATCTGGCTGATGGAGTACTTCCTGTCCGATGCCTACGGCGGCTTTATGTCCCCGTCCACCATTTTCAACGGCGCCGGCGGCGTAGCCACGGACTATCTGGATGTGGTCATCTCCCTGCTGCTGCGAAATCTGTGGCGGCTGGGGCTGATGCTGCTGCCGGTTGTGCTGTATGCTCTGCTGTGCAGCGGCAAACCTGCCCCCTGGTCCCTGCGGGGGATGCTGGCAGGAGGTGCGGTCTGCGCCTACCTGCTGGGATTGGGAGCCGCCTATACGCTGACCGGGGATTTTGCCAAGCTGGGCGGGGCTTATGCCTTCGACAGCACCACCCGGTGCTTTGGACTGCATATGGCTCTGGCACTGGAAGCAACCCGGGGCACCGGCACTTCCCAGGAACCGGAATTTGCCGTTCCCACCCCCCAGCAGCCGGAGCCCACGGAATCTACCCAGGCATCCACTTCGGAAACGGAGCCGGAAATCATCTACGAAGAAAATGTGATGCCCCAGCTGGATTTTGAAGCTTTGGCCCAGGAGGAGAAAGACAGCAGCATTGCTTCCCTGCACCGCTATGTTGCCTCCCTGACCCCTTCCCGGCAGAACCAGTATACCGGCTTGTTTGAAGGGAAAAATCTGATTCTCATCACCGCGGAAGCTCTGACCAAAGAGGCCATTGACCCGGAACTGACGCCTACCTTGTACCGTCTGGCTACCCAGGGTATCCAGTTCACCGACTACTACCAGCCCGCCTGGGGTGCCAGCACCATCTCCGGAGAATTTTCCAACCTGATGGGCCTGGTTCCCACCAACGGCGGCATGTGCATGAAGGAAGTCAAGCAGCAGAATTTCTTCCTGACCATGGGTCACCAGATGCAGAAGCTGGGCTACTGGAGCGCCGCCTATCACAACAATAACAAGGACTTCTACGACCGGGATCAGACCCACACCCTCATCGGCTATGACCGCTTCATCGCTCTGTATGGCGGACTGGAAAATGTGGAACCGGTGTGGCCGGAAAGTGACCTGGAAATGATGGTGGAAACCATCCCCCAGTACATAGACCAGCAGCCTTTCAGCGTCTACTACATGACCGTCAGCGGCCACAGCGTTTACAGCCTGAACGGCAGCGCCATGGCCCGGAAGCACTATGACGAAGTGAAGGATCTTCCCTACTCTGAGCCGGTGAAATGTTACCTCGCTGCCACGCTGGAACTGGAAGCCGCTATGAAATACTTGGTCGAGCAGCTGGAAGAAGCGGGCATTGCCGACGATACGGTGATCGTCATGGCCACGGATCACTACCCTTACGGCCTGGAAAAGAGCAGCACCTGGAACAATGCCTCCGACTATCTGGCGGAGCTGTACGGGGTGGAAAGCTATGACCACATTACCCGGGACCACAACGCCCTGATTATTTGGAGCGGCTGCCTGGAAGGACAGAATATTGTGGTGGACGAACCGGTGTACAGCCTGGACATCCTGCCCACCATTTCCAACCTCTTCGGTGTGGAATACGATTCCCGGCTGCTGGTGGGACGGGATGTGTTCTCCGGGGAAATGCCCCTGGTGCTGTGGCCGGATTTCAGCTGGAGGACAGAAAAGGGAATTTACAATGCCCAGACTGGCAAGTTTACCCCCAATCCGGGGCAGGAAGCCGACGAAGAATACCTGTCCTATGTTCACGCACTGGTGCAGAACAAAATCACCTACTGCCGGTATGTGCTGAGCAACGACTATTTCAAATATCTGGACAAAGCCCTGACAGAATAAAGACACCCCCACAGGAACCAAGCGGATTCCTGTGGGGGTCAGCGTGTCAAAAAAGCCTCGCAGAGTTTGCTGCGGCAGCAGACTGCCAAAGTTTGTCGGAAAAGCCCAAAGGGGTTTTTCGACAGTCTCACCCCCACAGGAACCAAGCAGATTCCTGTGGGGGTATTGTTATGCTCAGGAGTTACCCTTTCGGGCTTCTACTTCTTCCGCAACGTTCAGGCTGCGCAGGACGCTGTAATCGTCGTAGCGGGTATCACCGCTTTCCGCCAGGAACACCAGACGGATCTCCGGATCATCAAAGGTGATGTTGGAAACGGTCTGCTTGATGCTGGCGGGTTCCACGCCGCTGACATACATCCGGCACCGTCCGTCGGGCAGGGGGAAGGTCACATCTGTAACACCGAAGGACAGCACGAAGTTGTCGGCACTACAGGAGGAGATCAGGGTATCGGCTGCGGTTTTCAGAGCAGCGGCCTTGTCCCCGTCAAACAGATACTGATCGGATTTGGGGAAGCAGAAATCCGACAGCAGCACCTCATTAAAGCCCATGTTCCGCAGTTCCAGCACCACGTTGCTGATCCAGTTGGTGGTGGCGGACTTGGTGGGGTCGAGCCAGTAGCAGCCGCCTTCATCCATCCAAAGACCGATTCGGCTGGGCAGGTACAGACCAGCAGCAACGTTTTTCAGACCGAATTCCCGGTCCCGGAAGGCGCTGATCTGGGCGATGGTGTAAAAGCCCTTGTCTTTCAGCTTCTGCACCAGGGATTCGTAGGCTTTGATATCCGTACTCTGGGAAATGGTGGCGCCGGCCAGCTGGGAGTTGTAGAAGAAGGAGCCGAATCCGCCCTTCATCTCAATCATCACCGGGGTACCGGAGGCAAGCCGCTCCACCTGCAGCTGCACGGTGGCCAGATCATCTTTGACCATCTGCTGGGTGATGTAATAGCCGGACAGCTGCTTTAAGTCATTGCTGGTGTCAATGGCGTTGGCGCCTTCGTTGTAGAAGATGGAAACCTTCGCCTCTGCCACCGGGGGCACGGCTACCTCGCCCACTACATCGTTGGAGGACTGGGAAAAGTCCAGCCGGGCGCCGCCGTCTTCCTGATCGGTGTAGACCACATACCGCTGCAGCCAGATAACCCAGCACAGCCAGGCGATGGTACCCACCACCAGCAGGATCATCAGCACAATACCCACCCGCCGCAGGGTGCGTTGGGTGCGATAGGGAATATTCAACATAGTCAGCTAACTCCTTTTTCTCGCTTACAGACCGGCGCGGACACAGCGCCAGTCCTCTTTTTCCCGGACTGCGGCAACCTTCAGTCCGGCGTTTTCCAGGGCGGCAATCACCTCTGCCAGCCGGACATCCAGAATGCCGGAGCAGATCAGGGTGCTGTCCGGTCCCAAAAACAGGGGAAGCACCGGGGCAAGGCCGATAATCACATCTGCCACAATATTCACCAGCACCAGATCATAACTTCCTGCCAGAGAGGCCATCAGATCTTTGTCCTGCGTTACATTGCCAGTGAGGGCAGTAAACTCCGGGGAGCCAAAGCCGTTGTAGGCTGCGTTCTCCTGGGCAATGTCTTCAGCCTTGGGGTCAATGTCCACACCGATGGCCCGGGCAGCGCCCAGCCGCAGGGCGGCGATGGACAAAATACCGCTTCCGCTGCCCAGGTCCAGGCACCGGAAGCCGGGCTTGACTACCCGTTCCATCTCCTCCATCACCATCTGGGTGGAGGGATGTGCGCCGGTACCGAAGGTCAGGCCCGGGTCCAGAATGACTTTTTTCCGGGGCGTTTCCTGATCGGCAAGCCAATAAGGCAGCACCACCAGAGAATATCCCACTTCCTGAGGCGGGTAGTTTTCCTTCCAGCTCTCGTCCCAGTCCGTCTCGGCCAAGGGGGCGGTGGTCATAGGAAGATCCATCTGCTTTGCCAAATCTTCCAGACGGGCAAGGCCCTTGCGGTCCGTATCTTCCAGATACAGCTTCACCTGGGAAAGGCCCTGAAGCTTTTGCTGCAAACCTTCGTCTATGTAATCCCAGTAAGCCCGGTTTTCCTCCAAAAATGTCTCAAATTCCTGCTGATCTTCCATCACCAGATCGGAAAAGCCCTGAGCGGTCAGGGTGTTGACCACGGTGTTCATATTCCGGGGGGTGGTATGCAGGGTAATTTCCAGCCAAGCCATGGCGGTATCCTCCTGTGTAAAAAGCAAGTTCGTCTTGTTATTTTAACGCAAAACCCGGGAAAAGACAACTGAAAAACTCTTAAATTTTTGTGTACTACTTCCTATTTTGGAGAAAATGGTATATAATATCCCGTACATGACAATTCTGGAAATCCAGGAACGGATTTCCGTTAGGAGACAGGTATGATCGAAACCATTTCCCTTTCCCCCGGCGTGACCCTGCGCTGCTGCCGGGATGCACGTTTCAAACAGGGCTGCCTGAGCGTCCAGCTGGTGCGCCCCATGACCCGGCAGGAATCTGCCAAAAACGCCCTGCTCCCTGCGGTGCTGCTGCGGGGCACCCGGAGCTGTCCGGATCTGCGGGCCATAACGTTGCGGCTGGATACCCTCTACGGCGCCAGCGTCAATCCCCTGGTGCGCCGGGTGGGGGATTATCAGGCCACGGGACTGTACTGCAGCTTCATGGATGACCGGTTTGCCCTGCCGGGAGACGCGGTGCTGCAGCCCATGGTGGCATTTTTGGAAGAACTGCTGCTGGATTCCCCGGTGGAAAACGGGGGATTCCTGGAAGCTTTTGTGGAAAGCGAGAAGAAAAATCTGATTTCTGCCATTGAGTCGGAACGTAACGACAAGCGGGTTTACGCCATGAGCCGGCTGCTGAAGATTCTGTGCAAGGAAGACAGTTTCGGCCTGCCCCGTCTGGGCGAGCCGGAGCAGGTCAGCGCCATCACCCCTCAGGGACTGTATGAGCACTACCAGCAGATCCTTCGCAGCAGCACATTGGAGCTGTTCTATGTGGGCAGCGCCGAAAGCAGCCGGGTAGCAGAGCTTCTGCAGCCCATGCTGTCCCGGATTCCCCGCCAGTGGCAGCCCCTTTCTCCCCAGACCGGCTTCCACCCCTGTCCCGGGGACAACGTGGTGGAGACCATGGACGTATCCCAGGGCAAGCTGGGCATGGGTTTTGTCACATCCATCACCAACCGGGACCCGGCCTTCCCTGCCATGCAGGTGCTCAATACCCTCTTTGGCGGGGGCATGACCAGCAAGCTGTTTGTGAACATCCGGGAAAAGCACTCTCTGTGCTATTCCATCGGCTCTGCCTACTATGGGGCCAAGGGCATCGTCACCGTGTCCGCCGGAATTGACTTTGACAAGGAAAGTCAGACCCGGGAAGAAGTCCTTGCCCAGCTGAAAGCCTGCCAGGACGGCCAGATTACCTCTGCGGAGCTGACCGCTGCCAAGGAAGCGGTGCTCAGCAGTCTCCGGGCCACCCATGATTCCCCCGGGGCCATCGAAGGGTATTACGCAAGCGCCGCCCTCAGCGCTCTGAATCTGACGGTGCCTGCGTATATGGAAGCTGTGTCCAAGGTCACCATGGAGGATGTGGTGGCGGCGGCCCGGCAGATGAAGCTGCACAGCACTTATTTCCTGAAAGGAGAGAGCCAATGATTTGTGAGCATTATCCGGAGCTGGACGAAACCCTGTGCCGGGAAACCTTAGAAAACGCAAGCGCCGCCCTCAGCGCTCTGAATCTGACGGTGCCTGCGTATATGGAAGC
>USHP01000056.1 GCA_900554625.1 uncultured Eubacteriales bacterium
AGTTTATTATATCACACTTGGCGATATATGGCACTTTTTTCTGTGCGGTATTGCCCTAATTTTATTGCCAGGCATGAGTCGGAAGGTAATATCCGTGGAGACTTTTTTAAAAAGTTGTGTCAGTATAAACGTGTTGAGTCTCCGGGGTCATACTTAAACAATATGCCTGGCGGTGCTGTCGTGGACTGGCTGGATGGCAGTAAGACGGAATTTCAAAGAAAATGCAAATTTACGCTGTGTTTTGAAAGCACACTGCACTATGGCTTTGTGACTGAGAAAATTATGGATGCATTCTATGCCGATACTATTCCTGTATACTATGGAAGTCCTACGGTAACGGATATTTTCAACAAAGATGCATTTATTAACTGCACAGACTACCCGTCTTTTGATGCCGTCATTGAAAAGATCAAGGAACTAGATCAGGATGATGAAAAGTACCTGCAGATGCTGCGCCAGCCAATACTGGTGGATCCGGATTATCCAAGGGAGTTAGAAGATGCGCTAGGAAAATATGTTTGTTCGATTTTTGATCAGCCTCTGCAGACAGCTTATCGCCGTTCCCGGGTATATTTGCCGCAACGCTGCAATGATTACTTGGTCCGCTCTGTGGATTCAGAAACTCTAACTTTTCGGAACTTGACGGAAAGAATTTTTAAAAAGCTACATCATAAAGTTTTTGGATAAAGCCCAAATGTCCAGAAAGGTAAGCAACAAACTCTCTCTGATAACAGAGAGAGTTTGTTGCATTTTTGCCGGAAAATAGAAGGAGAAACAAAAGTCACCCTTGCAATTCCAGAAAAGATAGAATATAATAAAATGAATTATTATAAATAATTAAGAGGTTATACTGTGTATCTAAAGTCTTTGGAATTACAGGGATTCAAGTCTTTTCCGGACAAAACACTCATCCGGTTTGGGGATGATATTACAGCTATTGTTGGCCCGAACGGTTCGGGTAAATCCAATATTTCCGACGCTATTTTATGGGTTATGGGAGAACAAAGCTCCAAGACGCTGCGTGGTGCCAAGATGGAAGATGTGATCTTTGGCGGTACGCAGAAACGTTCTGCTGTGGGTTTCGCCGAAGCTACTCTGACACTGGACAATTCGGACCGGGCGCTTGCCTATGAGGCAGATGAAGTTATGGTCACCCGGCGTTTTTACCGCTCCGGGGATAGCGAGTTTTATATCAATAAACAATCCGCCCGTTTGCGGGATATCCACGAGCTGTTCATGGATACCGGTCTGGGGCGAGAAGGTTACTCCAATATCGGCCAAGGAAGAATTGATGAGATTCTGTCTCTGAAAAGCGGAGATCGTCGGGAGATTTTTGAGGAGGCCGCTGGTATTTCCAAATATCGCCACCGGAAGGAAGAAACGGAACGAAAGCTGGAACATACCGAAGAAAACCTGCTAAGAATCGGCGATAAGGTTTCAGAACTGGAATTGCAGCTGGAACCACTGAAAGTACAGTCGGAAAAAGCAAAAAAATATCTGGAACTTAAGGAAGAGCTGAAAGGTGTAGAGGTTGCGGTCTGGCTGGATACCCTGGACAAGCTTTCCGCTGCTGCCAAGAATGCAGAGGAAGATTACGCATCTGCTGCATTTGTCCTCCAGCAGGCGCATGATGATCTGGATGCGTTATATCGCCAGGCGGAAGAACAAACGCAGCTGCTCCGTACCCGGGATGAAGAACTGGAGACAGTACGGCTGAAAGCCAATATGCTCAGTGCGACCCACCAGCAGTTGGATGGACAGATGGCGGTTCTGCAAGGAAATGTAGAAAATAATGCCGCAAATATAGCGCGGATTGAAGAGGAACTGAAAGGCCAGGATGACCGCAGCGGCGGCATAGCAACCCAGATTTCCCAAACACAAAATAGAATTGCGGAAATAGACAGTGCCCTTGCGCAAAAGCGTATGCAGCTGGATGAACTACAGAAACAGCTGGCCGCAATGACGGCCAGCGCCCAGGGAATTACCAAGCAGTTTCTGGAACTTCGGGGCAGAGAATCTTCTTTGTCGGCAGATATTGCGGGCAGACAGGCTGATGTACGGGGTTTGGAAGAAAGCATGATCCAAACCCAACAGCGGCTGGAACAGTTGCGTGACGATTTGGCCTCTGGAGCATCCAGACGTCACGAAGCGCAGATGAATTTGGACAATGCCCGTAAACAGTTGCATACCGCCCAGGAGAATGTTACTGCGGCGAATAATACCATTGCCGGCTATACGCTGCGGCAGAACACCCGCGTTAAACGGCGGGAGGAATTGTCTCAAAGTTTGCGGGATTTGAATCAACAACTGGATAGTATCAGTGCTAAGGCCAGGGTATTCCGGGCCATGGAGCGGGATTTTGAGAGCTATAACAAAGCGGTGCGGATGGTTATGCAGGAATCTCAGAGAGGTACACTGCGGAACATACATGGGCCTGTATCCCGGCTGATCCGTACTCAAGACAACTATACGGTTGCGGTTGAAATAGCTCTGGGAGCTGCCATGCAGCAGATTATTGTGGACAGCGAACAAGATGGCAAGACAGCCATTTCTTACTTGAAACGTACTGGCGGCGGTCGGGCGACCTTCCTGCCGCTGACCGGAATTCAAGGCCGTGTACTGCAAGAAACAGGTCTGGAAAATTGCAGAGGATTTGTGGGAATTGCTTCCCAGCTGGTGTCCAGCGATGCAAAATACCGGTCTATTGTGGATAATTTGCTGGGAAGAACGGTAATTGTCCAGGATATGGATGCTGCGATTGCCATGTCGCAAAAGTATCGCAGTCGATTTAAAATTGTGACGCTGGATGGCCAGGTTATGAACCCAGGTGGTTCCATGACTGGCGGTTCTGTCAATAAAGATGCTGGTATTCTTTCCCGTGCAAACGAGTTGGAGAAGCTGACCTCCCAGGAAAAGAAAATGCAGAAAGACAAGCAAATTCTGGAAGCGGAACTGCAAGAAGCGCAGCGGCAGTGTGAACAAGTAGATTTTCAGATTACGGCCGCAAAAGATCAGCTTCGAGAAGCGGAAGATCAAGTACTGCGTCTGGAAGGTCAGCAGAAACAGTATGAGGTTTTGCTGGACGCAATTACACAAGCAGAGTCCTCCGCCCAGCGGGAGAAAGATGCACTGGAGCAGCGGGATCAGTCTGACAGACAGCGCTACGCTGCCCAGCAGGCAAAGATTCAGGTTTATACCCAGGAACTGGCCCAAACCCGGGAAAAGCTTTCCCAGTTGGAAGGAAGTCAGACGGAGGCTGCTGAGGAAACCAATGCGGTTACCGAGAAAATGACCGCTGCGAAGACGGAAGAAGCAGCTTTGGATGCGGAACGGACAACGGCATTGGCTCATATTGAAGATCTGCAGAGTCTTTGTGCCGCCATGTCGGGAGATAGGGAGAAAAAGCTCGCTTTGATGGACGCCATGCGGGAAGATTCCGCCCGCCTGGAAAGGGAAATCCTTCAGCTTAAACAAAAGCAGCAGGAAAACGACCAGGAAAGCGGATACATGCAGGCAAAAATGCAGGAAACTCTGGAAAACCGTGCCAAAACCGAGGCTGCCAAGACACGAGCCGAGCGGGAAGCACTGGAAAAGAACAAGGACATTCTCAATATGGAGAGAGCCTGTGCGCTTCTGGAACAGAAAAAAGTGACTTCCTCCATGGAAGAGCGGCAGATTATTGATAAGCTTTGGGATTCCTATGGTCTGACACCAGGAACGGCAGGAGAACACCGTGGAGAAATTGAAAATGTGGCAGCCGGAAATCGAGTGGCCGCAGAACTCAAGCGGAAAATTGCGGCCTTGGGCACACCGAATTTGGGTGCTATCGAGGAATACGCCCGAATCAATGAACGCTACACCTATCTGGCAGGTCAAAGAGATGACGTTTTGACTTCCAAGCGGGAATTGGAGAGTGTCATCCGGGATATTACTGCGGAAATGACCACGATTTTTGTGTCGGAATTTTCTAAAATCGACCACTATTTCGGCCAGACCTTCGAAGAAATGTTTGGTGGAGGCAAGGGGCAGCTGATACTGGAAGATCCGGAAAATCCGCTGACTTGCGGTATTGAAATCCGGGTTCAGCCACCAGGAAAACAGGTCAAGACCATTACGCTGCTCTCTGGCGGTGAAAAAGCATTTGTGGCGACGGCTCTGTATTTTTCAATTCTGAAAGTTCGTCCTACGCCGTTTTGTATTTTGGACGAGATTGACGCTGCGTTGGATGACCGTAATGTAGAGCGATTCGCAAATTATCTGCACAATTTAAGTAAGAAAACCCAGTTTATTGTCATTACCCACCGGCGTGGTACCATGGAGGCGTCGGATGTGTTGTATGGTGTTACCATGCAGGAACAGGGCGTCAGTAAGCTGCTTCGTCTGGATCTAAACCAGATGGAGGCGTATTTGGGAATCGTGGAATAAATGATGGAAAGGATTTGTTATGGGATTTTTTGATAAGATTAAGGCAGGTCTTACCAAAACAAGGGATGCACTCAGCAATACGCTGGGAAGCGTGTTTACCGGCTTTTCAGAAATCGATGATGATTTTTATGATGAGCTGGAGGAAAGCTTGATCCTGGCGGATTTGGGTGTGGATACTGCGGTAAAGGTTACGGATCGTCTGCGTAAAGCAGTTCGGGAGCAGCATTTGAAAACTCCGGAGGAAGCACGTCAGACATTGAAAGAAATCCTGGTGGATATGCTGCAGGTTGGCGATACACAGCTGAATCTGTCTACTGTACCCAGCGTGATCCTGGTAATTGGCGTCAACGGAGTGGGGAAAACCACGACCATTGGAAAGATTGCCAAGCAGTTGACTCAGCAGGGGAAAAATGTGCTTTTGGTAGCCGGAGATACTTTCCGGGCTGCTGCTGCTGATCAGCTGGAAATCTGGGCAGAGAGATCGGGTGCATCGATTGTTCGTCAACATGAAGGAGCTGACCCGGCATCTGTCGTCTACGATGGCGTTCAATCTGCCAAGGCAAGGAATGCGGATGTCATTATCATCGACACTGCCGGAAGACTGCACAATAAGACCAATCTGATGAACGAATTGAATAAAATCAGCCGTATTGTCAACCGGGAACTGCCGGAGGCGGCAAAGGAAGTGCTGCTGGTGCTGGATGGTACAACTGGTCAGAACGGATTGATCCAGGCCAAGCAGTTCAAAGAGATTGCAGGTGTCACCGCAATTGCGTTGACAAAACTGGACGGGACAGCCAAGGGCGGAATTGTGATTGCAGTAGCGGACGCTTTGCAGATCCCTGTTAAGTTTGTTGGCGTGGGAGAACAGGCGGATGATTTGATGCCTTTTGTTCCCAGAGACTTTGTGGATGCGTTGATTTAATGGAGGACAAGCTGCGGTATGAAAGTTGTTTTGGCCAGTAAAAATCCCCATAAACTTGTAGAAATCAGTAAGATTACCGAGAAGTTTGATATTGAGCTGGTAATGGAATCGGATCTCGGCGTAGATATCGATGTAGAAGAAACCGGAACGACCTTTGAGGAAAATTCTTTCTTAAAGGCAAATGCTGTCATGCAAGCTACAGGATTGCCTGCACTGGCAGATGATTCCGGTATTGCGGTGGATGCGCTGAACGGAGCGCCCGGGGTATATTCCGCCCGGTATGGATTTGATGATACACTGGACGACTGGGGTCGTCTTCAGCTGTTGCTGAAAAATACTGAACATGTCCCCGATGGACAGCGTCAGGCCCAGTTCGTCTGCGTGATCACCCTGGTGACACCCCAAGGACAGGTGATTCAGGCCAGGGGAGAGGTACACGGTGAACTTCTCCGGGCACCTGCCGGTGAAGGCGGATTCGGATATGATCCTATTTTTTACTATCCTCCCTATGGAAAATCCTTGGCGGAAGTTTCTGCGGAGGAAAAAAACCAAGTATCCCACCGCGCAAATGCACTGAAGGCATTTTACGAGAAATTAAAGGAGGCCAATCTATGCTGACAAGCAAGCAGCGCGCCGAGTTTCGTGCTCAGGCAAACGCTCTGGAAACGACCCTTATGGTAGGCAAGGATGGCGTTACAGAAGCTGTAATAGAAGAGGCAGACCGGCTGCTGACAGCCCGGGAACTGATCAAAGGGAAAGTGCTGGAAACTGCACTGATGAGCGCAAGAGAAGTTAGCGATGCGATTTGTGAGGCTACCGGTGCTGATGGAATTTCCTGTGTCGGCTCCAAATTTGTCTTGTATCGCTTCAGCGAAAAATGCCAGGAGCAGCGTAACCAGACCGGACGCGCCAAGCGGAAGGAAACGCCGAAAAGTAAAGCGGACCCTGTTGGAAAAGCTACCCGTGCCAGACGCCAGGCAGCCAGACAGACCAGGGAACAACGGAATCAGTATTTCCGGGAACAGGCGATTGAAAAGGCCATTGAGAGAGATCGGGAAAGGCAGCTTCGCAAACAGGGTAAGTAATTTTTTATTATTACGAATAGATGGGAGAGGTGTAACATGGATAGAATCGGCATTTATGGCGGAACCTTTAATCCCCCCCACGTTGGGCATATTCAGGCGGCAACCCAGGCGATGGAAGCACTGCGTTTGGATCGGCTGATGCTGATACCGGATCGGATTGCACCTCATAAAGAATTACCGGAAAATTCTCCGCTCCCGGAGCAGCGTTTTGAGATGCTCAAGCTTGCTGCTGCCGGCGATACACGAATGATTGCCTCTGACATTGAGCTGAAACGGGACGGTCCCAGTTACACCTATGAAACCCTGAACCAGATACGAGCCAGTTATCCGGATGCAGAACTGATTTTGCTGATGGGGACAGATATGTTTTTGTCGTTTGACGGTTGGCGTCAGCCGGAGCAAATTTTGAAGAATGCATCTCTGGCAGTCGCCTATCGGGGCGATAAGGGCGAGATTTCCGCAGTGCAGGCGCAAAAAATCAGACTAGAGAGTATGGGCGCCAAAGTGATTCTGCTGGAAAATTCCATCCGTGCAATCTCTTCCACCCAATTGCGTCGAATGCTGGCTTTCCGGTGCGCAGATAGTTTTCTGCCGGAAGGCGTCGGTGCCTATATACAGGAACATGGTCTGTATGATACAGGGGCTGACTGGAAAAAGCTGCCTATGGACGAATTGGAACGTGTGGTGGTTCGCCTGCTGAAACCAAATCGGGTAGCCCATGTGTTGGGGTGCCGTGATACAGCAGTGGAACTGGCAAAACGATGGGGAGCTGATGAAACAGACGCTGCCAGAGCAGGCTTGCTTCATGACATTACCAAAGCCCTGGATGGCCCCCTGCAATTGACATTGTGCCAAGCCTATGGTAAAATGCTCAGTGAATTTTCTCGGAAATATCCGAAAACCCTCCATGCGCTGACAGGTTCTCTGGTAGCAGAGCGGATTTTCGGTGAGAACAGTCGGGTTGTCTCCGCAATTGCCAACCATACTACAGGAAAAGCGGGGATGAATCTGCTTGAAACCATCATTTATGTGGCAGACTATATGGAGCCCAATCGGGATTTCCCAGGGGTGGATCGGCTGAGAGAATTGGCCTTCTCAGACATTCAGGCCGCGCTGAAACTGGGATTGGAAATGACAATGGAACACCTGAAGACGCAGGGAAACGAGGTGTCTCCGGAATCCCGGGAAGCTCTGGCCTGGCTAAGTGACCAAGTGTCGTTGTCGTGCAATTCTTGATCGAGATTTCCAAGAAAGGAAAGATGATATGTTAACACCCAGAGAGATAGCCATTGAAGTGACCAAAGCGCTGGATGCCAAGAAAGGTATGGATATTAAACTGCTGAGAATTGATGATGTCAGCAGTCTGGCAGACTACTTTTTGATCTGTACCGGCACTTCCAATACCCATGTCAAAACGCTGTGCGACTATGCAGAGTACACGTTGGAACAGCTGGGAGAACCGATGCTGGGACGGGAAGGCCACCGTGGAAGCGCTTGGGAACTGCTGGACTATGGTACCATTGTGGTTCATGTGTTTACGGTAGAAGCCCGAAAGTTCTATGACCTGGAGCGTCTTTGGGCTGATGCAGAAGTTGTTGACCTGAAAGAAATTATTGTCGAGGAATAACTCGATTTGTAGGAAGGTGTATTCGCCATGAATTACGATTTTGCAAACATTGAGGCCAAGTGGCAGAAGATTTGGGAGGAGAAAAAGCTCTATGCGGCCCAGGACGGCGGTGAAAAGGAAAAGTTCTATGCACTGGTAGAATTTCCTTATCCCAGTGCAGCTGGCCTGCATGTAGGCCATCCTCGGCCTTACACAGCGATGGACATCATTGCCCGGAAAAAACGTATGGCGGGCATGAATGTGCTGTTCCCGATGGGTTATGATGCCTTTGGCCTTCCCACTGAGAACTTCGCCATTAAGAATCACATCCACCCCCGGATTGTTACGGAAAATAACATTAAGAATTTCCGTCGTCAGCTGAAGGCTCTAGGTTACAGCTTCGACTGGGATCGGGAAATCAATACCACTGACCCCAAGTACTTTAAGTGGACCCAGTGGATTTTCCTGCAGCTGTATAAAAATGGCTTGGCGTATAAGGCAAAAATGCCTGTCAACTGGTGCACCAGCTGTAAGTGCGTCCTTGCCAATGAAGAAGTGGTGGAAGGCGTTTGCGAGCGCTGTGGTGCTCCGGTGGTTCGGAAGGAAAAGAGCCAGTGGATGCTGAGAATCACCAAGTATGCGGATCGTCTGATTGATGACCTGGAGGGCCTGGACTTCATCGATCGCGTGAAAGCCCAGCAGACCAACTGGATCGGCCGCAGCCATGGTGCAGAAGTGAAATTCCGCTCCACGCTGGGTGATGAGATTCTGGTTTACACCACCCGCCCGGATACTCTGTTCGGAGCAACCTATATGGTGCTGTCTCCGGAGCATCCTCTGGTTGCCAAGTGGATGGACAAACTGAACAATGTGCCTGAAATCAAGGCATACCAGGCTGCCGCTGCTGCAAAGTCCGATTTGGAGCGTACTGAACTGAATAAAGAAAAGACCGGCGTAAAGCTCGATGGTGTAATGGGAATTAACCCGGTTAACGGCAAAGAAATCCCCATCTTCATTTCCGACTACGTCTTGTCTACTTATGGTACGGGCGCCATTATGGCTGTGCC
>USHP01000057.1 GCA_900554625.1 uncultured Eubacteriales bacterium
AACCCACACAGCCCACAGCACCATCGGCGACGGAAGCAACCACGTCTCAGGAACCTGAATCGCCACCGGTAACGACACCGTCCAAAGACCCTCCTGAACAGGGAGATAAAACCGAAACACCGGCAGAGCAGCCGGCAGATCCGGATGCGGTTACTGCCGATACTCCGGAAAATCGGGTACTGTCCGACATGGTGGAGGGAGAATCGGCAAATGGGGAGCAACCGCCGGAACAGGGTCTGATCGGCAATGATGTGGACTCGCCGGTGGCTTCCGAAAGCACCTTAGAGAGCGGACAGCAGGTCAGCGAAAATACCCAGACTGCAGCGAATACAGAAACAACTGCAGCGGCATCCACGGAAGCAGCTGCCGAAGCCGTTTCGCCGGGGCAAAGCAAAGCACGGATGTGGCGGATTGTGTTCTGGACCCTGAATGGAGTGCTGATGGCCGACTTGTGCGCCATTTTGGTACTTAGCTATCTGATTTCTACCACGGTGGACAAGCCCGGTCACACGGTGAAAGCACCCCGCACAGATACCATGCTGCGCAAGGCTGCATCTCCGACTACGGCGGCCGTCCATGAAGTAGGGCGTCGGGAGTACCAGCAGGACAGCCTTGGCCGGTGCCCGGTACTGGGCGGCCGGGGAATGCTGGCGGTAGTTGCCGACGGCATGGGCGGTTTGTCAGGCGGTGAAAAAGTCAGCCAGAAGATCGTCCTGGATGTACTGAGCATGGGGCAGCAGCTCCAGGCAGAACAGGTAAACGGAGCGCTGCGGCAAATGCTGGCTCAGGTCACGGACAACGTAAACCGGATGCTGGGCCCCGACGGGCTGTACAAAAGCGGTTCTACCGTGGTGGCGGTACTGGTCTGCGGCCAGAAACTCCAGTGGATTGCGGTAGGAGACAGCCGGATCTACCTGGTTCGGCAGGGGTATGCCAATCAGCTTAACCGGGACCATAATCTGCTCCAGACCTGGATGCCCGACATCCTGGCTGGCCGGATGACCATGGAAGAAGCACTGCGCAATCCCGATGGCCGGAAGCTGACCAGCTTCATCGGCATGGGGCAGCTGAAATACGTGGATGCCAGCATAGCACCGGTGGAACTGGAACGGGGTGACCGTATTGTGCTGATGACCGACGGCGTGTACGATGTAATCTCGGAGGAGCGCCTGAGCGTAATTTTGAGGCAGTATCCCAATGTGGAACAGGCTGCAGCGGAAATCAAGCGGGTGATCAAAGAGGCAAATTCTCCCCACCAGGATAACTATACCGCATTGATCCTGGGCTTTTAAGAGGTTTGGCCATGAATAATGGGATCATGGGGAACCACTTGGCTCCCGGCACGGTGCTCAGAGGACGCTATCAGCTGAACCGGCTGCTGGGGCAGGGAGGATTCGGCATCACCTATTGCGCACTGGATACCAGAACCGGCCGGCAGGTTGCCATCAAGGAGCATTTTCCCAACCGATATGTGATCAGAGGGTCGGACGGTTTGACCGTTCAGGCCAAGCAGGGAATGGAGGAAGATTTCAGCAACACGGTCAGAAGCTTCGTCCAGGAGGCGCAGACGCTGATTAACCTGCAAAGCATGGAAGGCGTGGTACAGCTGTTTCATGTGTTTGATGAAAACAAAACGGCTTACTATGTAATGGAATTGCTGGAAGGCGAAGAACTCAAGGATTTTCTCCTCCGTACTGGTCCGATGAGCTGGGAAAATCTGACCCCCATTATGAAGACGGTAATTAAGGCTCTTGGTTATATTCATGAAGCGGGCCTGATTCACCGGGATATCAGTCCGGACAATATTTTCCTGACGCCCCAGGGAGCGCGGGTGATTGATTTTGGCTCGGTTCGATCCTATCAGGGCAGAGAACATTTTACCGCATATCTGAAACACAGTTTTGCCCCCATTGAACAGTATCAAAGCGGTGGCAAGCAGGGACCGTGGACGGATATTTATGCGCTGTGTGTGACCATGTACTACTGCCTTAGCGGAGAATTGCCCCCGGCAGCGGTGCTGCGTGTGGATAATGATGCCCTGAAACCCCTGGAAACCCTGTGCCCCAGAGTGCCCAAAGAGGTCTGTCAGGTGATTCATCAGGGAATGGCGGTAGATAGCCGCAGTCGGTATCAGACGGTGGAACAGCTCTATGAAGCGCTGTTCCATGAGTCCATCCCCAGGAGCGATCATACGGACAAGCAGGAAGTGACGCAGTACCGGGAAACTTCCCAACAGCCGGATGTTCGCTGTGTCAGAGGGGAATTTGCGGGAAGCAGCTGGCAGATTCCCCCGGGCAAAGGCATCCGAATCGGGCGAAATCCGGAGTGCGAGGTGTGTTATCCGCCCAATTCCAGCGGAATCAGCCGCAGACAGTGCTCCTTTTACAAGTCTCCCGATGGCAAGATCATGATTCGCGATGACAATTCCTCCTACGGCACCTTTGTGCTGATTGGGACCAAGCCGGTGCGGATTGAGGCTGGGAAATGGTATCTGGCCCAGGGGGCCAGGGTGTTCTTCGGCAGACAGGAAGAATATTTGATAAAATGAGGGATGCGACGGTATGCAAATCAAACTAGCCAGTTATTCAGCAATCGGAAGCCGAGCCGTAAATGAGGATGCCTGCACCTGTGAACAGATCGGTCCGGAACTGTTCTGCGCGGTGGTCTGCGATGGATTGGGCAGCCATGGCGGCGGGCAGGACGCATCCGCAATTGTGGTGAATCAGCTGAAACAGACGCCTCCGCCGCATATTCCCACAGCCCAGCAGATACTTCAGTGGCTGGAGCGGAGCAATCAGGAAATCCTGCAGCGGCGGAAAGACCCCCGGCACATGAAAACCACGGCAGTGGCACTGTTTGTAGAGGGGAAACGGACAATCTGGGTACATATCGGCGATTCCAGACTGTATCACTACCACAACGGACGCTTGGTGGACGCCACGGAGGATCATAGCGTCTGCAACCTTGCGGTGAAAATAGGAAATATCACACGGCGGGATATCCCGAAGCACCCGGATCGAAACAAAGTTCTGAAGGTGTTGGGAGAGGAGTCGATTTCTCCGGAGATCCACGAGAGCGTGGATTTGCCGCCCGGCCGCCACGCATTTCTGCTCTGCTCTGATGGCCTGTGGGAACGGCTTCACGAAGATGAAATTATGCTGGACCTTCACAAAAGCCAGACTCCGGAGCAGTGGCTCCAGGAGCTTCGCATCCGGGCGGAGATGCGAAAGTATACGGACGTGGATAACAATACCGCGGCAGCTGTATGGCTGGATATTTAGAGGATAGGAGTGAACATGATGAAAAAACTGGCAACGCTTCTGCTGTGCCTGATGATGGTAACTTTGCTGGCATTTCCTGCCCAAGCGGCCACAGCAGAAAAATTCTTGCGGCAAAGCTATGATGTGGACACGGAGGCGGTCTACTGCTACGGCAAACAACTCCCAGGTGACGGGAATTTGAAAATTTCGGTGGGTACCAATCAGCAGGCAGCTGCGGATTTTTCCACCATCCGGCACCAGAAGATTCCGGTGACGGTTTATTGTCTGGTTGACAGTGCCACCTCCCTCAGCAAGGAGGTTATGAAGCAGCAGACCGACATTCTGCTTGCCATCAGCGGAAAACTGGAGAGCCAGGACAGTATGATCCTGGGAGCCATAGACAAAGAATTGATCCAGAGCAAACCTCTGGACGATAAAGCCGGCAGAGATGCTGCGATTCAGACGATTCAGCGGGGAAATTGGTACACCAATCTGTATGAAAGCATTACGCTGGCCATTGATGACCTGGCCAAGAGTACGTCCTACGATACCAATACCTTCCTGGTGATTTTGTCGGATGGCCATGATGACGGTCAGAGCGCTGTTACGGCGGAAAAGGCCATTGAAAAGGCGGCAGCGGCAGGAATCCCGGTTTACTCCATTATCCTTGGCAATACGGCAAGCAAAGAAGAAAAAGATATTCAGGAAAAACTCACGGCGGAAACCCTGGGCGGATTTGTGTGCAATCCCAGTGCAGATGGCACCAATCTGACCACGGCGGTTGAAAATGTGATGGACAGCATCAAAGGTTCCACCGCAATCCGGGTTGGTATGGAGTCCTTTGAGGATATCAGCCAGGATATCGAATTGCTGATCCGGTACGAGACAAAGACTGCCAAGTATGAAGATACCATCCTGGTTCGTGCCGTAGACCTGCAGCAGGTATTTGAAGGACAGGAATTCCCCTATGGTGCCACGGAGGAGAATCTAAGCTTGGTTCAGAAACTGTTTGCCGGGAAATTTACCATCCTGCTGGCCCTGGTGGTTTTCACCGGTGTGGCAGCAGTCGTCGTGGTGGTTGTCCTGCTCGTAGTAACGGGGCGGAAAAAGAAGGCAGCGCCTGAAACTGTAAGCGGCATGGAAAATCCCCAGCCCAATCCTGTGCCTGCGGACATTCCCGCTACCGGAGCCGTGGAGGGAGAGACAGATTCTTCGGATTCGGATTGGGATCTGCCTACCCATACCATTGCCAACGCCATCAATCTGGGAGAAATTGCCCAAACTGCCTCGGTCAGCGGAGGCTGCCATGTGTATGCTGTGGCGCTGATGCATCCGGAAATCCAGACGGACTTTTATCTGACTCCCAAGGTGGAAATGTCCTTCGGACGTACCAGCAAATCCGATATTATTCTGTGCGACCGGGACCCCAAACTCTCCGGACTTCATGGAAGCCTGGTATGGGATGGGACGTATTTGCTTGTCCGTGACCGGAGATCGACCAACGGCACCGCGGTCAATGGAGAGCCCTGCGGCAGCGAAACCTGGCTGCCAATTGAGGACGGCGCAATCCTTCGGGCAGGCTCTTATGAATACCGGATCAGTTACGAAGCCCCTAACGGCTGAGGGGAACGCACCATAAGCAAGTGCAATCTTCCGGTGGAAAGCGGATTTCGCAGATAAGTTGGCTTGCCATCTGTGTAGGGCAGATGGCAAGCCATTTCTTTTTGGATGGGCTTACGCCTACCCGGTGCGGAAAAATCTCCTTGCTTGGATGGGAATAACAGACTATAATACCCGGTAGAACAACTGGGGCGGTGAGATGGTGGAATACAAAATTGCAATCTGTGATGATGCTGAGGCAGACAGAGACTATGTTTTGGACATGGTTCGCCGCTGGGCGGAGAAGGGCGGGCATATCGTGCATGCCGATTTGTTTTCCTCTGGGGAAAGCTTCTTGTTTCACTACGCAGAAGCGGCCGATTATGATATCCTGCTGCTGGATATCGAAATGGGCGCCATGGATGGGGTTACGCTGGCGAAAAAGCTGCGGCAAAGCAACGAAACCCTGCAAATTGTATTTATCACCGGATACTCCGACTACATTGCAGAAGGCTACGACGTTTCTGCCCTGCATTATCTGATGAAGCCGGTGAAGGAAGAGAAGCTGTTTTCCGTTCTCAGCCGGGCGGCGGAGAAAATTGCCAGAAACGAAAAGGTGCTGACCTTCGACGTTGGCGGAGAAATGGTGCGCCTTCCCATTTACCAGATTCGCTACGCCCAGGTTCAGGGAAATTATGTCACCATATACGCAGGGACCGAGACTACGGTGAAAATGACTTTGGGGGACTTGGCGGCCATGCTGGACGAGCGGTTTTACCGGGTGGGGCGCTCGTGCATTGTGAACCTGACCCAAATCAGCCGGGTCACCAAGTCGGAAATCCGGCTCAGCGACGGCACGGCCATTCCCCTGCCCAGAGGGGCTTACGATGGAGTAAATCGGGCAATCATCTGCTTGGGGTGAAAACATGGGATTGTTATCGAAAAAAATTGACAAGCAAATTGCGGCGTACCAGCAGGAACTGATTCAGACCCACTACGCAGAAGTGGAAAATATGTACCGTCAAATCCGGGGCTGGCGGCACGATTACCGCAACCACATCCAGACCATGAAAGCCTATGCCGCCAAGGAGGACTGGCAGGCCATTCGCCGATATCTGGAAGAACTGGACACCGACCTGTCCACCGTGGATACGGTCATCAAAACTGGGAACCCGATGACCGACGCCATTCTCAATTCCAAAATCTCCCTGGCCAGAGCCAAGGGAATTTCGGTGCAGGCGGACGCCCATATTCCTGTGAAGCTTTCCTTGTCGGAACTGGATTTGTGCTGCATCATCGGTAATCTGTTTGACAATGCAATTGAAGCCAGTCTCCAGCTGCCGCCCCAGCAGCGGCTGATTCGGGTGTATATGGATATGAAAAATACCCAGCTGTACATCTCCTTCACAAACTTTACCGCCGGTAAGAAGATGGAGAAATCCGGCAGGCTCTTTCCCTCCACCAAAGGCCAGGGCCACGGTTTCGGCCTGGTGCGAATCGATGCAATCGTGGACCGGCTGGAGGGCTATATCAGCCGCAACTCGGAAGACGGGGCCTTTACCACGGAAATTCTGCTGCCCACCACCTGATTTTTGCAATTCATCCCCCGGAGCGCACCGTTCGTCCCCGAATCGTGCCGCCGGGGATTTTCTATGATAGGATACTCCCGAAAGAAGGTGACTTGTTTTGGAAGAAACGAAAAAACCAAAATACGGCCTGGGACAATCCGTCCGCTTTATGCTGGGCATGGCCTGGAAGTACCGCAGAAGCACCATCTGGGTGTGCCTGCTGTATGCCGCCATCCAGCTGGGGCTGAATCTGTGCCAGCTGTTCATTGCCCCTGTGGTGCTGAGCAAGGTGGAGCAGGCGGCACCGCTGCCAGAGTTGCTGGGCAGCATCGGCGTTTTCTCTCTTTTGCTTATATCCTTGAACGCCCTGCTGGCCTATATCAATGAAGGCACTCTCTTTGACCGGGTGGAAGTCCGCACCGCTATTGCCAATGATATCAACGAAAAGGCCTGCACCACATCCTTTCCCAAGACCCGTGACCCGGAGGTGCTGAAGCTTCAGGAGAAGGCCATGGACGCCTGCTCCGGCAATGAGGAACCTGCGGAGCATTTTTGGGTTACCATGACTGCTCTGCTGCTGAACTTCAGCGCCATTGTGCTGTACCTTGGCATCCTCTCGTCTTTGCATTGGGTGCTGATTGGGGTGGTGGCTGGTACCAGCGTTTTGGGCTTTGTGCTCACCCGGCGCATCAACGAATGGGGTTACCGGCACAGAGAAGAAGAGGCGGGGTATGCCAAACAGCTGAACTATATCACCAAGCAGTCCCGGTCTATCACCCTGGCAAAGGACATTCGCTTGTTTGGCTTAGGCCCATGGCTGGACGATATTCTGGATGGGGTGCTGCGAGCCTACGACGCCTTTATCTGTCGCCGGGAGCGGGTCTATTTCTGGAGCTGTGTGACGGATGTGATTCTGGGCATTGCCAGAAATGCCATTGCTTACGGCTACCTGATTGCTCTGACGGTGAGAGAAGGCCTTCCGGCTTCCCAATTTTTGCTGTATTTCTCCGCATTTACCGGCTTTACCGCTCTGATTACCGCATTTTTAAGCGAATGCAGCACCCTGCACAAAGAGTGCCTGGAACTGTCTGTGGTTCAGGAGTACCTGCATTATCCCGAACCCTTCCGCTTTTCCGGAGGCAAACCCATCCCAAAGGCAGATGGGTACGAGCTGAGGCTGGAAAACCTTAGCTTTACCTATCCCGGAACCCAGAAGCCCATTTTGAAGCATCTGAATCTGACCATCCATCCCGGGGAAAAGCTGGCGGTGGTGGGCCTGAACGGAGCGGGAAAGACCACCCTGGTTTCCCTGCTGTGCGGATTTTATGACCCGGACGAAGGACGGGTGCTGCTCAACGGCACGGATATCCGGGAATTTAACCGTCGGGAATATTACGGCCTGTTTTCGGCGGTGTTTCAGAATTGCTCGGATCTGGACATCACCGTTGCCCAGTGGGTTGCCCAGGCTGTGGATGGAATCGACCTGGGCAAGGTCAAAGACTGCATTCAAAAGGCGGGGTTAACCCAGCAGATCGAAGCCTTCCCCTGTGGGTACGACACCCATCTGGGCAAGAAAGTCTACAAAGACGGTGTACAGCTGTCCGGAGGTCAGCTGCAGCGGCTGATGCTGGCCCGGGCGCTATACAAAAATGGGCCTATTCTGACCCTGGACGAACCTACCGCCGCCCTGGACCCCATTGCCGAGCATGACATTTACCAGAAATACAGCGAAATGACGGCGGGGAAAACCTCTGTGTTCATTTCCCACCGATTGGCTTCTACCCGGTTCTGCGACCGAATCCTGTTCCTGCAGGACGGAATAATTGCGGAAGAGGGAACGCACCAGCAGCTGCTGGAACTGGGCGGGGAATACGCCAAACTGTTCCAGGTCCAGGCCCGATATTATCAGGAAGGGGGTGCCCAGGATGAAACGTGATACCATTACCTGGAAGGAAACCGCAGCGGTTCATCTGCGGGCCTGGAAGGAAATCCGGCAGTACTGCCCCGGGGTTTTCCCCGCCATTTTCCTGTACGGTCTGCTCAGCGCCCTGAGCCCCTATGTCAGCATTTTCCTGTCGGCACAGCTTCTGAACGAACTGTCCGGGGCGCACCGCCCGGAAATTCTGGGGAAGTGGGCGGTTACGATCATTGCCTTGACCGCACTGCTGTCCCTGCTTACCGGCGCTGCCAATCGATGGCAGGAAGCCGCCTGCGCTCAATTTTACCGGCACAAGGACAAGCGCTACAGTGATAAACTGCGCAGTATGGACTTTGCAGACATGGACAAAACCCAAACCCACGATCTGCTGTCCCAGATTCGCCAGAATGAAAACTGGAACTGGTGGGGGTTAAATCAATTTATCTACCAGACTGCCCAGTTGACCAAAGGATTCTTCGGAATCCTGGGAGCTGCCGTACTGTCCGTTTCCCTGTTTACCGCCTCGGTACCAGAAACCGCAGGAAAATTTACCGTATTGAATCATCCCGCATTTTTGGTGGGTTCCCTTCTGCTGCTGACTGGAGTCACTGTACTGGGGCCCTTCTGCAAAAACAAAGCCACTGGCTACTGGGCACGGTTTTCCCAGGAAGCCACACTGGGCAATCGGTTGTTTGGTGCCTTTGGGTTTGCGTCTTCGGAACAATCCCGGGC
>USHP01000058.1 GCA_900554625.1 uncultured Eubacteriales bacterium
GCTTTCCAGCTGCCCGATGGCAAACTGGGAGGTAAGGATGGGATTGCCTTGGTTGTTGGCGTAGAACTGGTACAGAAGCTGCCCGTCTTCGCCAATCAGCACCAGTTTGGTGGTGGTGGAGCCTGCGTCGATGCCCAGGTAGCAGTTGCCCTGGTAGGTTTCCAGATTCCCTTTTTTCACCACCGCCTGGGCATGGCGGCGGCAGAAAGCCTCGTATTCTGCCTTTTCCCGGAACAGCGGTTCCAGCCGGGGCATTTCAAACTGAATCTGCACGCCTTTTTGCAGTTTCTCCACCAGGGCGGTCAGAGAAACGGCTTCCTGCTCCTTTGCTTCCAGGGCAGCGCCCATGGCCGCAAACAGGTGAGAGTTCTCCGGGTCAACGGTGGTTTTCTCCGTCAGATGCAATGTGCGGACAAAGGCTGCCTTCAATTCCGTCAGGAAGTGCAGCGGCCCGCCCAGGAAGGCGACACAGCCCCGGATGGGCTTGCCGCAGGCCAGACCCGAAATGGTCTGGTTCACCACCGCCTGGAAAATGGAAGCCGCCAGGTCGGCTTTGGTGGCGCCGTCGTTGATTAACGGCTGGATGTCTGTCTTGGCAAACACGCCGCACCGGGCGGCGATGGGATAAATCTGCTGGTAATCCTTGGCGGCATTGTTCAGTCCTTCCGCATCGGTCTGCAGCAGCGCTGCCATCTGGTCGATAAAGGAGCCGGTGCCGCCGGCGCAGACGCCGTTCATCCGCTCTTCCAGGCCGCCCCGGAAGTAGATGATCTTGGCATCCTCACCGCCCAGCTCAATGGCCACGTCGGTCTGGGGAGCAGCGTACTTCAGTGCCGAAGCCACTGCCACCACTTCCTGAACGAAGGGAATGTCCAGGGCTTTGCCCAGGTTGATGGAGCCGGAGCCTGTGATTTGAATCCGCAGGCTGCACTCGCCCAGGGACTGCTTTGCCATCATCAGCAGGGCGTTCAAGGTCTGCTGGGTGTGGGCGTGATGGCGGCGGTAATCTCCGAAGAGAACATTTCCGTTTTCATCCAAAATAACCAGTTTGACGGTGGTGGAGCCAACGTCAATGCCGGCACGATAAGTATTCATATGGTCTGCCTCCTGTATGTTGCTTCCTCCCACAAGGGGACTCTGACCGCAAAAGTAACCGGGAGCAATTTTCATGCTCCCGGCAGATGTTCCGGGTCAGAAGCTGCTTCTCCGCATAATAGAGATAGCATACAGCAGCAATCTAAACCGAAAGAAAACGAAATTGAATTTTTGACAACATTCCCGATGTTTTTTGGAATTATTTCCGGTGAGCGCGCTGATTTTCCATCAGTTCCACAATCTCCTTCAGAGACTGGCTCAGCGGGCGCTCAGAATGGAAGGGGGCAAAGAACCGGTATTTTGCGGTAGAACGTTCCAGGTCGTTGCGGATATGAGCCTTGATGCCCTCGTAGCGCAGAACCACGGTATTGTCTTCGGCGAAGCGTTTCAGCTTCACAATCAGCTGACTGGAATGGGCCACATCCACCAGGAATACCCCAAAGAACATGCCGATAAAGAAGGAAAACGCCAGATTCTGAGATAGCCACTCCAGCCCTTCCAGAATGTGAGGATGTACCAGGAAATAATACATGGCCCCCAGGATGGCCCAGAAGAAGGAGAACAGAGGGCAGATGATACCCTGAATGTTGCCCCAGAGGTCAGAATAGTCCCACAACCGCACTTTCAAAAATTTCAGGCAGAACACACCGGCTACATATTCAATCACCGTCATGCCCACCGCCATAGCGGAAAACAGGAGTACTTTGTTCCAGAAAGGGTCTTCAATCATCTGGTACTGCTCCAGCGATGCCAGCAGATACAGCACGCACAGACCAAAGCCGTAGATGGGAAGGTATGGGCCGGTGCAGAAGCCGGGATTGATCCAGGTCTTGTGGGGATGGGTCAGATTCCGGAACAGCAGTTCCAATACCCATCCTAAGATAGAACCGATAAAAAACAAATAGGCCAGCGTCAATAAAATACTCATATACATTCCTCCTGTTTTACATTTCCTGGACGCTTCCGTCCTGGGGACTGTCCGTCAGCAGCACCGTGAAGGTGGTGATGTCATCTGCGCTTCTGACCCAGACCTCACCGCCGTGAAGCTGCACAATCCGTTTTACAACAGCCAAACCTACCCCGTTTCCCTGGGTGGCGTGGGATTCGTCTGCCTGGTAGAACTTGTTGAAGATCTTTTTCTGATGTTCCGGGGAAATCTCACTGCCGGTATTGGTTACGGAAACTTCCAGACCTTGGGGCTGCTGCCCGATCTGCACCCGGACGGTATGGCCTTCCGGGGTAAATTTCACAGCATTGTCCAGCAGGTTCAGCCACACCTGCTTGAGCAGTTCTTCATTGGCTTGTATGGTGTATTCCCCGAACTCCACCTGCAGCTCCAGATTTTTGCAGCTCCATTTCCGCTCCAGCATCAAAATGCACGAGCGGATCTGCTCCGACAGGTTGAACCGGGTAACATCTGTCAGAATGGTCTGGTTTTCCACCTTGGTCAGGTTCAGCACGTTGGTGGCCATATAGCTTAGCCGCAGGGATTCCTGCTCGATGATGTCTAAGTACTCTTTCTGCTGCTGGGGCGGCAGATTTCCCTTTTTCAGCAGCTTGGCAAAACCCGCAATGGAGACAATGGGGGTTTTGAATTCGTGGGAAAAGTTGTTGATAAAGTCCGAGCGAAGCATCTCCGTATTTTCCAGCTGCTCTGCCATTTTGTTGAAGCTTTCGCAAACTGCCACAAAATCCGGATAATTGCGCATAATGCTGCCTACATTGACCCGGGTTTTGAGATTGCCTGAGGCCAGAGCGTCCATGCCGTCGATCAAAGTCCGGACCGGCTTTAAGGGGAATTTCACCGTCACCACTGCCACCAGAAACGCCACCGGAATGCTCAGCAGCGCATTGAAAAGCAGCAGCATCCCTGCATAGGGCACCACTTCCTGATAGGCCGACAGAATCCTTCCTTTGATCAGGACATACATCAGCGCCGAGGTAATGGCACTGTTGATCAGCATGGTCAGAAAGGCCACAAAGGCAAACATCAGCATCAGGCCGAAGTGCTTGGACTGCTTTCTCTGGTTCATATTGTTTTCACCGCCTTATAGCCCAGTCCCCGGACGGAGAGAATCTCAAATTCCGGCCAGCCTTCAAACCGCTTGCGCAGCCGCCCGATGTGCACCGTCACCGTCTCCCAGCCGGTTTCGCTGTCCATGCCCCAGATTTCGTCCATCAGCTGAATCCGGGTGAAAATCTTGCCTGGGTAGGACAGAAGTTTATACAGCAGCAGAAATTCCTTCTGGGGAAGCTGCTGAATTTCTTTTCCCCGGGATACGGTCATGGCGTCGTAGTCCAGCACCACATCCCCGATGACAATCCGCCGCTCGCTGACAATTCTGGCCCGGCGCAGCAGGGCCTTGATCCGAAGCAGCATTTCTTCCTCGTCCACGGGCTTGGTCATGTAATCGTCGGTGCCCACCAGAAAGGCCTGCTTTTTGTCCGCCGGCAGCTGCTTGGCGGAGACCATCAGAATGGGCAGGTTGTTGTTGCTCTCCCGCAGCGCCCGGGTCAGCTGGTAGCCGTCCATCTCCGGCATCATCACATCCAGCACCACCAGATCCACATGGCTGCTGTCCATCACTGCCAGGGCTTCCTCCCCGTTGCAGGCGGTGAGGACAGAATAATTGTCCCCTTCCAGCACCAGCTTCATCAGGGTTCGGGTATTTTTGTCATCGTCCACAACCAGAATCTGAAACATCCACCCACCTCATTTCCTGCCTGGTTATTTGCTCTATTCTATCAGCCCTGGAAGCAAAAGTAAACCGGGGCGAAAACAAATCCTCGGCGCTTATTAAAATACAGGTGTTCCGAAGAACGGAGGAAAACTTTTTTACGGGGTGCATTGAAAGCTTGTTTCAGTTGATTTTGTATAATCACTCCGGACCTCAGGGAAATTCTTATCCCGGAAATGGCCACAGGGAAGCCTCTGCTGCTGTGCCTCGGGAAGCAGGGGAAGTTGGGCCAATCTATCTGACAGCAGTTTCTATTTTTGCCAGAAAACCAAAAAATCCCGGAATGATAAAGATTTTACAGGTTTTTTCTGTGTGAGTGACCCCCGAATGGTTGGGCCGGGAAAGGGATGGCCTTTGCCTTGGAGGGAAATTCTCCGGGGTTTTTCTTCAAAAAGCGGCGGCGGGGTATGTCTCCATGTGGGGAAACAGTATAGTTTAATTTGATAAAGATAGTATTGTAATGGAGATTGACAAATCATGCGTTTATAAAGTACTATTTCAGTATGAATCGGCAGCGTTTCGCCACCATGATAAAAAGGAGAATGTGTATGCTTACTTATCAGACCAGCGACCCCGTTCTGAGCCAGGTGCTGTCCCAGTTTTCCCTTCCGGAAACCCTGCTGGGTGCCGTCCGCTATGGCCAGGGACACATCAACGACACCTACTGCGTGGTTTGCCAGCCCCAGGAAGGTGACGCCATCCGTTATATTCTGCAGAGAATCAACAGCAACGTATTCCCCGATCCCCATGCGCTGATGGAGAACTTCGTGGGAATTACCTCCTTCCTGAAGGAAAAAATCACCGCCGTGGGAGGCGATCCTGCCCGGGAAACCCTGGGACTGGTGCCCACCAAGGACGGAAAGCCCTACTACACCGACGAGCAGGGTCAGGTATGGCGGCTGATGCCCTTCGTGGAAAACACCGTCTGCTACCAGACCGCAACTCCGGAACTGTTTGAAGCTTCTGCCCGGGCCTTCGGCCGGTTCCAGAACCTGCTGCAGGACTACCCCGCCCAGACCCTGAACGAGACCATCGTCAAGTTCCACGACACCAAGAACCGCTTCGACAAGTTCTGCCAGGCCGTCAAGCAGGATGCCATGGGCAGAGCCGCTTCCGTCCAGGCGGAAATCCAGTTCGTCATGGACCGGGAAGCCGACTGCTCCGTGGCGGTCAACGCTCTGGCAGAGGGAAAGCTGCCTCTGCGGGTTACCCACAACGATACCAAGCTGAACAACATTCTCATCGACCGCCAGACCGGCGAGGGCATCTGCATCATCGACCTGGATACCACCATGCCCGGCCTGAGCATCAATGACTTCGGCGACTCCATCCGCTTCGGCGCCAACCACTGCAAGGAAGACGAGCAGGATCTGTCCAAGGTCAACCTGGATATGGATCTGTACACCGCTTACACCCGGGGCTTCCTGGAAGGCACCAAGAACTGCCTGACCGAGGCAGAGCTGGAGTATCTGCCCTGGGGTGCCAGACTGATGACCCTGGAGTGCGGCATCCGCTTCCTCACCGACTACCTGGAAGGCGACCACTACTTCCGCATCCACTATCCCCAGCAGAATCTGGACCGTACCCGGACCCAGTTCAAGCTGGTGAAGGATATGGAAGACCATTTCCAGGAAATGTCCGACGTGGTGCGCAAGTTCGCCAACCGCTAAAAGCACAATCCCACTTTTTCAGGACACCGGGGCTTCGGTTCCGGTGCCCTTTTTGCGATAGATTGCCGAGCCTGGAAAAAAGTGCTCCCCACAGCTTGCGGCCCGAGATTTTGCCGGGGGCGCAGACTGCGGGGAGACAGATTCCGATTATTTTGCTTCCGTACCCCAGGCTTCCAGCTGGGTCAGGGCCGGGAAGGGAGAGGGATCGGTTTCATCCTTGAGAAGCTGCTTCAGCTCCAGCCAGGTGACGGTTTTCGGAGCAATCCGGAAAGACTGCCGCTGGGCGGTTTTTTCCAGTGCCAGGGTGTACACGCTGCCGTCGGACAGCTCCAGCGTGCACTGTCTCCACCAGTTGTCGTGGGGGAAATCTGCCCGGAGGGTCAGCACCAGCTCGTCCAGGGTCACCGGACGGCCGAAGTCCAGATGCCACAGGGCGTCGGGATTGCGGTTGATGCCCCAGCTCTGGTAGGGCCAGGCACCGTGGCTGTCGTTGGCAAAGCAGCCGTCAATGGCGTTCCGGGCGGCAAATACCGATTCGCCCCGGGTTTCCACATTGGCCTTGGCGTGGGGATATAGACCTGCATTGTCGTGGCTGTCCAGCACGTTCAGGGCAAGATTGCGGCGGGCGGAAATCTCCTCAGGAGTTGCCTGCCGGGCCCAGAGCAGGTGCACTTCTCCGGTAAAGCTCTTGGGAGAGTAGCTGATTCGCTTTTCACCGAAGGGGATTACCAGCTGGAAGGTGCCGTCCAGCCAGCCATAGGTCTGGGCCATGGAGTCTTCCAGCAGGGCCACAACATGTCCGGCAGCGTCGCTGGTCATGGTGATCCGGTCGCCTTCGGCGTAGGGCTGCCGGTAGACCAGGGTCACAGCGCCTTCTGCGGTAGCGGTGGCTTTGATACGGCCTTGCGCGTCTACAATGGAAATGGTCAGTTGCATCTGATTGTACCTCCTGTGGGCAGCGGAAACAGGCTGCCCGGATTTGTTTTCCGGATTAAGGCATCCGGGCGGGGACAGAGCCGGTTACCACTGTGGAAAACCGGTGAACACCCGGCTGCAAGGTAAAGCAGAGGGTGGGAATCCGGGTAACCGGGAACAGAAGATTGGTATTGGGATAGGCGTTTACCAGCACCGGCTTACAGGGAAGATCCTCACAGCGTATGCTGCTGGTGCCCCAGGGAGCGCGGACAGATGCGCTGCGGTCGGTCAGCTCCACCATATCCGGGGTGCAAAGCTGATCTTCCCGCTGGGCGCTGATGGCAAAGCCGCCGTCGGCTACGTCAATTTCCCGGTCGGTGGAGATCACATACTCCCGCCGATGGCTGGGAAAGTCCGGGGTGACGGTGACTTCCACCGTAACGCCGGGCATGGGCTGGAATCGCCGCCAGGTCTGCTGGGGACTGACCCGGTAGTCCAGGAATCCCCGCTGCATCCGGTAGCGGCCTTCTCCGGCTTCGCTTACCGCCAGGCAGCTGTCGAAGGCTCCTTCTTCCAGGGAATCTCCCCGGGAAACGGAATAGCCGAAACGGCTGGAATAGACCAGTTTTTCGTACTTCGGAGCTACCTGACCCAGCTGGCACACGCAACTGTGACCGGCGGGGAACATCTGCACCTGGGATTCGTCCCGGCGCAGAATCATCCGAGCGGCGGGAAGACAGGCTTCTTTTTCCAGCTGAGGAACGATTTCCGGGCTGGTCCAGAAGGGGTGATCTTCCGGCAGGGCCAGGCACAAAAATGCTTTGAAGGCCCAGTAAGGCGAGCCGGGGGCATTGTAGTTTTCGCTCATGCACAGGTTGGGATAGGAATAGCCCACACTCAGAAGTCCCTCGGAAGTGAAGATGGGCTGGCTCAGCCAATCCCGCAGGTTGCCAAGCACCCGGGACTTCATTACGCCCCAGGGCAGGGCTTCCACTCCGGCGAAGGCCAGGGCGGAGAAAAAAGCGCACTGCCCAAAGCGGTAGGTCAGGCTCCGGCCAAAGCACATGGCCCGGCCGCCGTCTTCAAACCAGTACAGGTAATCCTGGGCAAACCGTGCCGCCCGCTGGCGGAAGATTTCCGCGTGCTCCGGGTCCTGCTTCGCCATAAAATGGCTGTACAGCAGCCCGTAATAGTGCATGCCGAAGGGAATGTAATAATCACGCTGGCTGGGCTGGCCGTCAAAATACCAGCCGTCACGATCGTAACAGGTATCCAGGAAGGCAAGATCCTCCTGAATCACCGTCAAATCCTCATCCCAGCCCATGGTGATGAATGCGGTATGTACCAAAACCCGGAAGAAATACCAGTTGTTTCTGGGAATCTGCTTGCCGTCCACCCCGGACAGCCAGGCGTGCAGATTCTTCGCTTCCTGGTCCGTAAGCCGGAGCTTCTTTCCGCAGAGCATCAGCGTCAGGGCAATGGCGGCCATCTCCACAATCCGCTGGTCGTAGTTACGGACCTGGCCCCAGTAGGCAGGATGCTCCGGATTGGTGCCGCTGACCAGACCTTCCCGGAATAGGGGCAGGTATTCCTCCCCTTCTCCTCGGGACCACAGAGGGGCCATGCCCCACAGCATCCGGGAAAAGGCCTCCATCTCGGCCACTTTTTCACCGTAGTGGGCGCCATGATCTCCCAGATGAATCCCGGCGAAGCCCGGAGCAAAATGGGCTTTCACCGGTTCCATCATGGCCAGCAGCGCCTGCACCACATCGGAGCGGGTTTTCAAGGGATTTCGGCAAATGGGCAGGTTGAAACGCTCCATATTTTTGCTCCTTTACAGCCAGTAGCAGCAGGGGCCGTAGAGCAGGCAGTACAGCGCTTCCATGTAGTAATAGTCACCCCAGATCATGCACTCGTCAATGCCCCGGTTTTGGGGGATGGAGTACACGCCGTGGCGCAGGATGCCCTCCTGCTCCGGGTTATCCTGGGTGGTGTAGTGCTGGGCAAGGCTGGACATCATGTCCACCAGGGCCTTCTGATACACTTCTCGTTTCGGGTCGGTCAGGGGCAGGTGGCGCAGCAGTTCCAGAATGCCGCAGCAGACCACGGCGGCAGCGGAGCTGTCCCGGGGCTGATCGCCTTCGGTGAAGTACAGATCCCAGTAGCAGATGTGATCTTCCGGCAGATGCCCCAGGAAGTAATCCAGAACATCACAGGCAGCTTTCAGGAAGGACTTGTCCCCGGTGTGAGCATAGCTCAGGGCAAAGCCGTAAACGCCCCAGGACTGACCCCGTGCCCAGCAGGAGGTATCGCTGTAGCCCTGGGCGGTGCGGCCGAACCGAGCCTCGCCGGTTTCCACATCCATGTAGTAGGTGTGGTAGGTGGAGTGGTCGGGACGGATGATGTACTTGCGGGCCTGGCAGGCATGGCGGTAGGCGATTTCCTTGTAGGACGGATCACCGGTAACCCGGCTGGCCTGGTACAGCAGCGGCAGGTTCAGCAGGCAGTCGATGATAAACCGGTAATTCTCCTTCTCGCCCATTTCTCCCCATGCCTGGAT